>CAJQJX010000084.1 GCA_905478795.1 uncultured Flavobacteriales bacterium | reverse complement strand
ATGAAGGTGCTCTTTCTTGATACCGTGCACCCGATCCTTTCGGAAAGGCTCACCACTGCGGGCATGACCTGCATAGACGGCACCAAGCAACCGCCCATTGAAGCCATCAGGAGCCACCGTGACGCCGATGGCATCGTCTTGCGCAGCCGCATTCGTGTGGACGCCGAACTCCTCGATTTGCTGCCCGCGCTGCAGTTCATTTGTCGATCCGGCGCAGGCCTTGAGAACATCGACCTCGCCTCGGCTTCGGCTCGGAACATCGCCGTATTCAACAGCCCTGAGGGCAACCGCGACGCGGTGGGTGAACATGCCCTTGGCATGCTCCTGTCTTTGATGAACTTGCTACGCGAAGCCGACACATCGGTCAAGCAAGGGCATTGGGACCGGGAGGGCCACAGAGGCACCGAGCTGGCTGCCCGCACGGTGGGCATCCTAGGATACGGCCACATGGGCAGTGCATTTGCCGGTAAACTCTCGGGCATTGGTTGCCGCATTCTTGCTTGCGACCCATACCGTAGCGGTGCGGAGAGCGCGCATCAAAGCACGGTACACCACGTGGATTTGGCGACGTTACAGCGCGAAGCCGATGTCCTGAGCATCCATTGTAACCTCACTCCCGAGACCAAAGGCATGGTAGACCGGGAGTTTCTCTATGCATTTGACAAGCCCATCGTGCTCATCAACACCGCACGGGGCCCCATTGTAAGCTCCTCCGGCCTCCTTGACGCCCTCCAGACAGGACATGTGGTCGCCGCCGCCCTCGACGTCTTTGAAAGGGAAACAAGCAGCTTTGAAACCGTCGCCAACGAAGGTGATGCCATTTGGATGCGGCTCATGGCCCACCCCCGGATACAAGTCAGCCCGCACGTGGCGGGCTGGACTGAAGAAAGCTATGTTAAACTATCGTCCGTATTGGCCGATAAGGTGATCGCCGCATTTGGCTGAATCAATTGGTGCGCTCGCGGGAACTCGCTGAGTACAAGACCTTGAGGGCCGAAGCCTTCCGCAATTCCTGCTTCACGTCTGTCACGACACCCATCTTGGTGTCCTGGTCGACCTTCATCGAGACCCACATCTTGGTCTGCTCGGCTTCCGCCAATGTCAGTCGCTCGTTCTCCACCCAATCGCGAATCTGCGCCACATCCGAGAACTGATCGTTCAACTGAATGACGGGCTCTGTGCCATATCGCTTGTCCTGTGGAGGCCCAATGTTGATGTAGCGAATCAGGTGCTTCTTCTCGATTTTGTAAATCTCAGAGGCTTCAGGGCGCACCACCTTGACCATTTCCTCTTCGGTCCGCAATACCGTTGCGACCATGAAGAAGAAGAGCAACATGAACACGATGTCTGGAAGGGATGCGGTTGAAATCGCCCCAGACTCACGCTTTTTGTTTTTCTTGAACTTGCTCATCAGTAGTAACCTTGACTGGCGTCTCGAGGCTCTGCCTCAGAGATTCGTTGAGGGAAAACCAAACGGATGGACTTGATCTTGTCGAGCAGGCTGGCCTCCTTCGTTCGGCTGTAGCGCTCTTCCAACTCAGCGTATGATTCATTGAATTTCGCCAGAGACAACTCATCCCGCAACTCATTGATGGCCGCCTCCAATTCGTTTTGAACCTGCAAATAGAGGTCGTACGAGGTGCTGCGGTCCGTTTGCAAGCTGATCAAAGCCGAACCCGGAAGCTCCTTGTAGTCGCCTCCAAAAAGCTCAATCGCTGTCAACTTCTCCCGAACCCGCTCCGCAGCTTTGGGCTGCCCTGCGGCCAAATAACTCTGCTCCAAAAGGATGAGCTCTGACTTCCGCACCCATTGGCGCTCGGGATACTTCATGTTGTCGTCCCCCAAAGTCACGTTGGGGCGTTCAGGATGAAGCAAGCCGGTTCCTGTGGCGATCAAGAAATCCTTGGCACCGTCCTTGAGTTGACCGATGGACATGACCTCCTTCTCGACCAACAGCTCGTCGCGAAAGTTGGTCCTGACATTGTAAACGTCTCCATCCTTGACTTCCTGCTGCTCCATGTCCGGGGGGACTGGAGGAGGAAGTTGACGCTTGACGCCTTCATCGCTGTCGATGGTGGTGGTCACCAACCAGAAAATCAGCAACAGGAAGGCGATGTCCGCCATCGATCCCGCATTGATTTCCGGTATTTCTCTCCGTGCCATGAGCGCTTAGAGCCAGTTCTTGAGAATGGCCTTGCCTTCCACCAAGAGGATGGAAACAATGGCCATGAGTCCCAAAATGTAAATGAATTGAATGCTCGCGTCAGCAATTTTCACATCCTGCTCCGTGACGGTAGCGCCTCCCATCAACATGGCAGAGGTTACCGTGGTGTCGGCCAGGCTCCATGCAATGAAGCCAGCCACAAAGAAGACTGCAAAACCAATCAGCGCGCCTTTTGCGCGGCTGTCCTTGACCATCAATTTCTGTGTGAATTGATAGATGCCGAATCCAAAAATGGCCAGAACACACACCACGCCGGTGTATAGATTCAGGCTGACGAGACTTTCGACGGGCCCATTCGGGTCGTCGCTGTTGATGGCGGACACCACCCAAATACATCCCAATGCGATGATGAGGATGCGGAGGGCGGTGAGGGCCGTTCTAATGACGTTGGCTTGCATGGTGCTGCTGTATTTAGACCGCAGAACCGATCAGCCGTTCAACTTCTTCTTGTACACCAGGTCCACGAGGTCCATGGACGCTTCCTCCATATCGAAGACAATGCCGTCGATCTTAGAAAGGATGTAGTTGTAGAAGATCTGGAGGATAATGGCCACCACCAAACCGGATACAGTGGTGATCAACGCCACCTTAATACCACCGGCCACAATGGACGCGTTGATGGTATTGGCTTGAGCGATCTTGTCAAAGGCCTCGATCATACCGATTACGGTACCCATAAAGCCGAGCATGGGAGCCAACGCGATAAAGAGGCTGATCCAGCTCAGACCGCGTTCGAGCTTTGTGCTCTCGAGGCTTCCGTAGTCTTCAACGGCCTTGGCCAATTCTTCATAGCTGCCTCCGCTGCGCTCCAAGCCTTGCTTGAAGATGGCTGCAATAGGGCCACGGGTATCGCCACAAATGGCGGCCGCCTCGTCAACACCGCCTTTGTCCAAAGCCCCTTTGACTTTGTCCATGAGGACTTTGGTGTTGGTCGTCGCCATATTGAGGTAGATGATGCGTTCGATCGCCAAAGCCAATCCGAAGATCAAGCAGAGAACAACGAAGCTCATAAAGAGCACACCGCCCTCGATGATGCGAAGTTTGATTTGCTGGCGGGCGCCCGTCACCTCGACGGTGT
>CAJQJX010000083.1 GCA_905478795.1 uncultured Flavobacteriales bacterium | reverse complement strand
CGCAACGCCTCCAAGGTGGCCTTCCTTCGGCGCTCCATTTCTCCGAGCATCGCAGCGAGATCGATGCTCTGAATGTTCAATGAGAATCCATAAACCGCATGGAATGCCATTCGCGCAGAGAACACGATTTCCTGCCCAGGCTTGAGCACCTCATCGAACTCATTCCCCAAGGTCTTGCGAATGGCATCTAATGTCCCTCCCCATATCGTCCCCCGCAGCTGCGCCAGCTTATCTCCATCCCTTTCCTCCACCAAGTCGAGGTAAGCGTTGTTTCCTTTAAAACTCCGTTGACTGATCTCTGCACGGACCCAAATCAGCTTACTTCCTGCTTGTTTTTCCAGCATAACGCCCACGGCCCTCGTCACCTTGCTCAAGGGAAAAACCTTGCGCTCAGAACCGACCGAAACCGAAGCGGGAGATATTTCGTTGATCGACGTCATGCAGACTTGAAACTTACCCCAAAAATGCGGGGAGATGAAGGCCTTTGCCCACCCCTATTTCGGAAACTAAAAGTGCCATCGTTGCTGATCATTTCTGGGCGCTGTGCAGTGAAAGACCCTTGCCCCCGACCAGACCCCATCCACGTCATAAACGAAGAAGGCCGCCCCTTTCGGGACGGCCTTCCAATTTTAGTTTTGATCAATCAGAAGATCACTCGCTAACGAGGAGCTTCTTCACGAGCACATAGTCGTTGCTAGACATGCGGATCTGATACATACCGCTCGACAAGGAAGTAGCGTCGATGTCCAAGACATACTGGACTTCCTCGCTGGCATTGCCATCGAACAACTCAGATACGTATGCACCTCCCATGGTGTAGAGGTCAATGCGCAAGCGCATGTTGTTGCTCACCACAAACCCGAGCGTAGAGATATCGTTCGTTGGGTTTGGAGACAGACCCGTGATCCGGATTGGATCCTTGAGGCTGCTCGTACCGGCTGTGATGTCCACTGGAGTGTGTCCACCGCTTACCGTGCTGTTGGCACTGTTTCCGAACGTTCCCGTTCCGAGGTCAGTGTAGGTAAAGCCGGTAGAGTTTCCACAATCATCCACAGCGTTGTAGCTGTAGTCAATCTGCCATCCGAGGCAGCAGTCGAGATCCATGAAGATGTCTCCGCTAGAGGCCATAGAACCTTGGCTTGATCCGTCGAGCACATACTCACCGGTCCAGAAGAACCAAGCACTGGCACCATAGTTCTCGTTCTTGTTGTTGGCTCCCTCACCAATCTGCAAGCCATAGTAGGCATTCAGAGGCTGGTGCTGGAGTGCGAACTCAGAACCTGCAAAACGACCTGTACCGCTCATGGTACCACCGTCCATGATGTAGTACAACCACTCTGTCCAGATCTCGACGCCTGGGAAGATCTCAGCACAGTCCTTCTTGTAGTTGTGCAAGCCGGGCAGTGCAAGCCACTCATTCCAGTCGTGGGCTCCGTCGTAGGTAGCGTCGAAGATGAAGCCAGCATCACCAGCAGCATTCTCAACTTCAAGTACGATGTGCATGCTGCTATCCTGCATCACCTCCACGATACTGCTGCCTCCATCCACGAGGGTGAAAGCCTCACCACCGGAGAAGTTGAACAAGCGGATCGCCTCTGGCGCACGGTCGTCACAGGTCTCGCCATTGGCAAGGGCCTCAACGTCACTTGGCATACAGTAGTTGGCAATGTCACCAGTTGGGACATAGCCCATGGTGTCAGCAGTCATGGTCAGAGCCACCTCGCTGTCACAGTTCTCGATGTACGCAGGAGCGCAAGCCTGTGGAAGCTCAGTGAAGTCCAAGACATCGTTCACGCCGTTTCCATTGTCATCAGCACAAGTGTACTCTACCGTCTCACCGTTCTCAATGTCACACGTATTGGTGAACTGAGGTGCGATGGTATCGAGTACCACGATGTACTGATAGGTATAAGCAGTGTCCGCGTTGCCGCAGTCATCGGTAACAACGGACTGCCATGTACGTGGCACCACGTAGCTTCCTTCAATGTTGGCGTCGTCACCTTCACAACCATCTCCGATGGTCACAGTGCGGAGCTGCTGCAAAGCACCATCACGCTGTGGGAAGTACTGAACAAAGAGCTGACCGTTCAAGATGCCGTCTGTTGTCAGCTGGGCTACAAGAACCTTGCGGTCAGCACCAGCGACTCCAAGTGTCTTGGTCGTGTCGTTCAAAGTGTAGAGGGCTCCTCCAAACTCACCGTCGATGATCAAGTCATCTCCCTGTTCGAATGGAATAGGCCAAGCACCCAGGGCAGCAATATCTGTGCCGACAGAAGTGTCAGCAGAGATCGTTACCCAGCTGTCATACTCCAAGTTCGGGAAAGCACCAGAGCTCACCAAAGCGCCCAATGGAGGCAAGTGTGAACCAAGCGGATCCTGATAGAAGCTGGTTGTCGAACGGAGCTGAGTGCTGAACTGACCCTCTCCGCTCAATGAGCTCAAGAAGTCACCTGAGTCTGGCAACACCACATAGACGCGGTACGTTGTCATACCTGCGAGGTCACCGCTGGTGTGCTCCTGGTAAACCTCAACAGAGGCATCTACAGTTCCGAAGAGCTCATCGAAGTTTGGAGCATAGTCCTCGTAAGACACCGCAACACTGAGGTCGCTGTCACAGTTGTCCGCAGCTTCAACACCAGGCATCATCGCCGGTGTGAGGTCTGCAGCGCAATCGAGGTCGAGGTACAACGTATCCGTTGGCAGGGTAGCCATCGTCTGCATTGGAGCCATATCGTCGAGAACAGTGATGTTCTGATCACAGGTCACGCTATGGCTATTGCCACAGTCGTCCGTAGCCGTAGCCGTGAACGTACGTACAAAGCTGTATGACCCATCGAGCTGATCATCATCTCCTGCACAGCTGTATGTTGGCGCACCGTCCGTGTAGGAGACTTCGATGGCTACGTTCAAGTCACAGTTGTCTGTTCCAGAACCTTCAGCCATACCCAAAGCATCGGTAGAGAGGTCAGCCTCGCAGTTGGCATCAGCGCTCAGTGTCTGATCTTCAGGACAGGTGATACTGGCCACTGGCGCAATGTTGTCCTCAACGATGATCAACTGGTCACAGGTTTCAGAAGAATTGTTGCCACAGTCATCCACCGCAGCAGCAGTCCAAGTCCGAATGAACTCGTAACCACTGGTACCGCATGTGTATGATGGAGCACCATCGGTATAGCTGTAGGTGATGGTCACTTCAGAGTCGCAATCGTCTGTTGCATTGGCGATCGCATTTCCAGTGATGGATGGGTCAACATCTGTTGAACATGTCTCATCCAACTGGACCGTAGCCGTGTCTGGGCACATCATCGCGATGGTGGGAGCCGTAATGTCAAACGTGTTGATGGTCTGAGTGCAAAGCTCTGTCGTGCTATTGCCATTGCAATCAACCGCCGTCACCGTGAAGGTCCGGACAAAGTTGTAGCTGCCTTCCGGGTTGGCATCAACACCCACCAAGCTGCAGTCAAACTCCAACTCATCGCTGTAGGTATAGCTCACGTCAAGGTTCTCATCACAGTTGTCTGTGACCACCCACTCTACCTCACCCAAAGCGGCGAGACTGGTGTCAAGAGAGCCCCAGCAAGTGTTGACCAAATTGGCGCCATTCGGGCAATCCAAAGTCAATTCTGGTGCTGTGTTGTCTGTGACAGTGAACATCTGGTCACAAGCGTCAGAGCTGCTGTTTCCGCATTGGTCCGTGACGGTTACCGTCCAAGAACGTGTGAAACTGTAGGTTCCTACTTCTTCACCACAAGCATACGTGCGTGGTCCATCGACATATGAAATGTCGACTGCAGGATTCGTGTCGCAATCATCACTGTAGTTTGCCTCTGCGAAACCATTGGCCTCTGGGCTCAAGTCTGCAAGGCAATCCGCGTCCAGAGTCAGGTCCGCATTGTCTGGACAGGAGAGGGCCACCGTTGGAGCCACGACATCGAATGTCGGGATGTATTGGATGGCTTCTTCAGCGGATACGTTGCCGGACTCATCGTAGGCCACCCAGTGGCGGACCCAAGTTCCAGGGCAAGAACCAGACGTGAGGTATGCATCGACAACTTCAAAGGTCAAATTGCTCACACAACCGTCCGATGCGCTGACCGGCATGAAGGTCACGTCATAGGGGTCTCCCATGTCGGAACAAGCAATCGAAGCAGGATACAACTCAGCCGGATCTTCCGACATGAGAGGACCGTCACTGTCCGTGAAGGTGATGCTCTGGTCACATTCCTGAGTAGTCACGTTACCACAGTTGTCAGTAGCCGTCACGGTGAAGGTCCGCGTGATGTAGAAATCACCAAGCAGTTCGACGATGTCATCCGTATAGGTATAGCTCACCTCAACATCGGCATCGCAGTTGTCGCTCACCGTCCAAGTAGGCTCACCATTCGTGTCCGTGGACATCTGAATGCTGGCCTCCGAGGACGCGTCCCCATCCTCGCCACCGAGGAAGCACTCGTTGATGTGCGGGAAGTCCGCGGGACAATCCATAGTCAACTCAGGAGCCTGCGTGTCCAAGACCGTGATGGTCTGGGTCTGCGTGTGGCTGTTACCAGCACAGTCAATCGAGGTCCATGTGCGCTCGAGCGTGTAGCTGTCTGCGCAATTACCGTCGGTGCGAATCTCTCCATCGTAAGTGGTACTCGGTGCACCGTCACAGTTGTCACTGGTACCCAAGCTGGCGATTGTGGCCACAGCCGGAACAGCGTCACACTCAACGTTCACCACATCAGCGGGGAACATCGTAAACTCAGGAGCTGTCGAGTCATCGATGGTAATTTCTTGGATGTGCTGACCGAGGTTCTCATCACAGTCATAGACACTGTAAGTACGACGGATGACATACTCCTGGTCGCAGGCGGTAGTCAAGATCACATCCTCGTAAGTCACGGTAATCTCAGCATCACAGTTGTCCATGGCCTCGGCGTGGAGTCCATCACCTGGTGTGTACACAGGCACAGCATAACCATCAACGTCTCCTGTCAAGGAAGCATCGTTGCACTCCAAAGTCAAGTCAGCAGGAGCCAACGTAAACGCAGGAGCAGTTTGGTCAACCGTTACAATGATCTGCTGAACAGATGTGCTGTTTCCACACATATCGTAAGCCGTGTAGTCGACGATGTAGTCATCGGTGCAGGCGCTAGAAAGCGGTGTGCACTCCACGTCAACGTGGCTCAACTCACAGTTATCAGTAGCCGTAGCCAATCCAATGCTGTTGAGGTACTCGTAAGAGCAGTCTCCCCAGAGATCACACTCGATGGTGTCGACCTGCAAGTAGCTGAAGCTAGGTGCGATCTGATCTTGAATATCAATGCGCTGGTTGTCACTCACCGCCGTGGCATTGCCACAGCTGTCAGTCGCTATCGCCGTCCATGCACGAATGATGCTGTAGCAACCCGTGCTAATGCTATCGACAACGTTGTCCGTGTAGCTCAAACCAGTTGCAGCGAGGTCACAGTTGTCAGCATATGTCGTCTCAGCAGTTCCACCAGTGTTGCTGGGGTCGAGGTCAACAAAGCAGAGTCCATTTACATTCAGAGTAATGTCAGCTGGAGCCGTGACGGTGACTTCTGGTTGAGTGTTGTCCTCAATCGTAATGGTCTGAACGTGGTAGGCTTGGTTGCCGAAACAATCCGTAGCCACCCAAGTGCGGTTCAATGTGCGGCAGCTGCTCGCAGTGTATGAGATTGTAGTCTCTCCAACGAGCTCAACACAGACAAACACGTTATTGCCATCAGCGAAACCGTTGGTATTGGGGTCAAACCCAGCAGCACATCCATATTCTGAATCATCACAGTTGTCGCTGAACAAGACGGTTTCGTCCTCAGCAAGGTTGTCAAGCAACCACTGATCGCTGATCGCGCAATCGAGGGTGATATCAGCTCCTCCAGAAACGTAAGTCGGAGCAGTAGAATCGTCGCGGTCTACCATTTGGATGTTGAGCTGTGCAATGTTGCAGAGGTCATCGAACGCAGCGTAGTGGAACTCCACAAACTCTCCGTCCTGACAATCCGTGGCATAGCCTATAGTGGGGTCAAGCGTAGAGATGATGTCACCAGCTTGGCCGTAAGCAGGCTCTCCTGCAATGGCACCGCTCCAGCTAAACCAACCAGAGAATCCGTTGGCATCACAGTTGTGGTTGTTGGCACCATCACCCAGCTGATAGCCGAAGTACTGGCTAGAAGGCTGGTGGTTGAAACGCAAGAGCGTTCCGAACTGCCAGTCTCCACGACCTGTAGCATAGCTCATGTCGTCGTTCAAGACATACATGGTCCACTCATCGGTGTTGACAGCACAACCATAGTCATTCTTGAAACCTCCACCCCAGGCAGTGCCCGCGGTCCGGTTGTCGAAGTAGAAGTGAATGTCCAAACCACGGTTGGCATCATTCAAGTCTACCACAGAACCCTCGAGAAGGGCCGTGCCGTTCTCGTACTGCGTCATGGTCACTCCCCCTGCAGCAAGGTCCTCGACGAAGTAGACCGCTTGGCCCATATCTCCGTCAATGTCATAGAACTGCAACAGAGCGTCTGTTCCATTGTTGAAGTTGGCGTCGTCACCGGCAGTCAACACATTCCAAACCTGGCTGGATCCACCGCCATTTTCGGATTGGTTACGGCCATCGAATTGCAACTTGGTGCTGTAGACAGCGTCGAGTTCGAGCTCAGAACAAGCGAATGCCGCAACATCACTGGCCGCCATAGCAGCGTCAAGTTCAGACTCACATTCTACAGAGTAATCTGCAATGCTACCTGTCATCTCCAATTCAGTGCAGCCCAAGCATGGATCAGCAGAAGCCAAGGCAATAACACCTCCAAGGGTGTACACCTTACTACCGCTATCAAAGCTGTATGCACCGTCAATAACAGAATAAGCATCTCCACTGATCAGCGACTGAATGGCCCGGTTACCGGCACCGTCATCGCTAAACTGGAAGATTTCGCCGTACCAGTTCGTGAGCTGGTCTCCATTCTCAAGCGCATCACAGAACCCGAGGAAGACGTGTCCTGCAAGCAGGTCACCAACGACCTCTTGACTCAAGGCTTCAAGATTGTATCCTGCAGATGCCCAAGCAGCATCGGTAGGCAGGAAGAGCGTACCACAGCTGGCAGCTTGCGTGCAAGCTGCACACTGACTCCAAGTGTCATTAATGTCACCTGAGTTCATGTCCCACAAGCGGTTGGCATAGCTATAGTAATCCGTGATGGGGGCACAAGCACCATTCAGGTAATCATCATACCCATCACCATAAAGGAGGTCAGCACCAAAGTCGAGGAGGTCCTCATACTCACCGTTGATCACCCACTTGTACTCCATGTTGTCACCAGGAGCAGGATCGAACACAATCTGCCAAATGCCTTCCGACACTTCAGATGCTTCTGGGCCTCCCCATGGGTCCCAACCCCACCAAGGTCCGCTCATACGAACAGAGGTCACATCTTCGATACCGCTGCAGCTCAAATCAAGCGTAGCAACCATACCGGTGCTTTGACCACCCATATCTGGGACAAAACCGATGCCCAATCCAGCGAACGCATCATTAAAGTTGGAAGAGCCGCCACCTCCGGTGATGACCAAATCTGAGATGATGCTAATGGTTGAGTCCAAATCGTCTCCACTCGCATCGTTGATGATGTCAAGTACCTCATCGAGGTCCTCATCTTCGTCACAAGTGCCATCGTTATCAGCATCGTTCAAGCAAATACCGTCGCAATCGACGTTGCTCGTTCCGTAGAGGTCAAGCGGGTATTGGCATGAACCATTTTCATTGTTCGCCTGTGCGAAATAGTTACAGGCTTCTGAATCGGTACAACCGCTGATGACACATGAACCATCGTCAATGTCCGCTCCAACGTAGTAGTTGTCGGCGATGGGGTCAGTACATCCAGTACAGCTTCCATCGTCATCCGTAGCCGTTGCATCATAGTTATTGGCGCCAGAGTCCATACATCCAGGAATCTCATCCTCGTCGCACACCAGGTCGTTGTCTGAGTCGTTCAAGCACGCCCCATCACAATCGACGTTGTCAACACCATAAATGTCGCTGGCGTAGATACAGAGGGTGTTGTCTGAATCAGCAAGAGGATCGTCGTTGTAGTTACAGGCCGCAGCATCGGTACAGCTCTCTGTCTCGTCTTCGTTGCAGACTCCATCGCCGTCAGCGTCGTTCAAGCACTCACCATCACAATCCACATAATCAATGCCGTAGATGTCAAGGGGATACTGACAAGAACCATTCTCGTCTGTAGCAGAGGCGCTGTAGTTACAAGCGGCATCATCCGTACAACCGGGAATCTCGTCCTCGTCGCACACCTGATCATTGTCGGCGTCATTCAAGCAAGCACCATCACAGTCCACATTGTCGACACCGTAGACATCAATCGGATACTCACACAGGCTGTTGTCCGTATCGGTGTAGGCACCGTCGTTACAAGCTGCTGGGTCCGTGCATCCCTCTGTCTCGTCGTCATTACAGACGCCGTCATCATCGTCATCATTGGGGTTCACCGTGCCGTCAGGGTTACAGGTCTCACAAGGGTCATCTGCGTAGACACAAGAACCATCATCAATGGTGGATGTGTTGTCATAGTTACAAGCGGTTGAAGTCGTGCAACCTGCGCATGTCGTGAACTCACAAGAACCATTGTCATCAGTAGCGCTAGAGTCATAGTTGCAAGCACCTGCGTCGGTACAACCAGCAATTTCGTCCTCATCACACACTTGGTCGTTGTCTGCGTCGTTCAAGCAATTGCCATCACAATCGAGGTTGGCCTCGGCGTAAGTACATGAACCGTCATCTTCCGTTGCGGCTGAGCTGTAGTTACAAGCAGTGTCATCGACGCAACCATTGACTTCGTCTTCATCGCAAACGCCGTCTCCATCACCGTCATTCAAGCAGTTGCCATCGCAGTCCAAATTGTCTGCGGCGGGATATGTGCAAGAACCGTCGTTATCTGTGGCAAGGGCACTGTAATTGCATGCCGTGTCATCATCACATCCACCAATCTCGTCTTCGTCACACACACTGTCGCCGTCGCTGTCGTTCAAACAAGCGCCATCGCAGTCCAAATTGGCACTGCCATAGAGGTCCAATGGGAACTCGCAAGAGCCGTCGTCGTCCGTGGCAGCACCGTCGTAGTTACACGCCGTTGCGTCTGTACAACCCAGGACTGGAGCACCTGCTCCGAAGTAGAAGGTGTCACGGAACTCGTTCGCACCATCGCCTTCAATAAAGACTTGGCAATAGAGCTGACCGCTCAAGTCGCCGTCAGTCGTGAATTGACCGACCAAGACCTTCAGGTTATCGCCTGCGATACCGTTGGCGTCTCCATTCAAAGCATACCATGCACCACCGATGGCGTCATCAATGGCAATGTTTCCGCCTGGCGCACCGAAACCTGGGTCAAAGTTGGTGGCCCATGGGTTTGCACCTGATTGCACCGTAGCAATGGCGGCTTCACCAATTGCAGCGTTTGGAACCCCTTCCAAACCAATGGTTACCCAGCTGTCATATGGCAGGTCTGGGTAAACAGCAAACAACAACGAGTTGATGCCGTTGGGAGTCGCAGCTCCCAATGCAGCATGGTAGTAGTTGGTCGTAGTGTTTACGTAAGTGGGGTTCAGAGCATCTCCAGACACGGAAGACATAAAGTCTGTCGCGTTGTTCATGGTCACGTACAGCCGTGTACAGCTGTAGCCCGTGAGATCCGTTACTCCAAGAGCACCAACCAGCAAACCGATGTCTTCATTGACGACTTCGATTTCAAGGTCATAGCCTTCCGGAGCGGGGGCAGAATTCACAGCAATCTGCTGGACCTGAGAGAATGAGTTGGCCCAACAAAAAAAGAGGGCAAGAATGAGAGATGTGAGACGCATCACAAGTGATTTGGTTCCTTTGGTTTTAACCTGCACTAACAGGCTTCAGCAAGTTCTCAAATCTTGGCGGTTGCCCAAACACAGCCTACCCACCTTCGTCGAATTATACACTAAGCCTTAAAGTCCCGCGAAGAGGAGCGGCCAAGACTAATCGATTAATTATTTATAACATTCGATTAAAGATTCGGTATTGCTGTCAAAAATCAATTCAACTCCCTGATTCTGTAGGATGACGTTTACAAATTCACCTGCAAATTCCCTCAAAACAGCATATTGAGCGCTTTTCAAAACAAGGCGAAATACGGCAGAAGGATTGCATCCGAACCGGAGCGGAAGTCACATTTAAACGACTGTAAACATGGTGTTTACACCTGTAATGGGATGCGGAGCACCGCCCGCTCCAAGACAAAAGCGCCTAAAAGGCCCAGAATTGGATAATAATGTCCGAACCTGATGTTCTGGCAACAAAAAAGGGCCAACTTGAAGCTGGCCCTTTCTTTTTTCTCTCTATTTGAGAGTCCTATGTTGCGGTGGCAGGACTCGAACCTGCGACCTTCGGGTTATGAGCCCGACGAGCTACCAACTGCTCCACACCGCGATCCATTCCCTTATTGGGAGTGCGAAGATAGACGGGTCTCGTTTCTTTGCAAGTGAAAAATCATGCCAGTGTCCACAACGAATGCAAACAACCCGCACAAAGCGGGTTTCGTGAACATCATAGGTTCACCCAACGTCGGTAAGTCGACACTCATGAACCGATTGGTCGGCGAGCGGCTCAGCATCATCAACGCTAAAGCCCAGACGACGCGCCACCGCATCATGGGCATCGTATCTGATGACGACTGGCAAATCGTCTACTCAGACACCCCCGGAGTGCTGGACCCTGCCTACAAGCTCCAAGAGGGGATGATGAAATTTGTCCGAACCGCGCTTCGAGATGCAGATGTACTGCTCATTGTAACCACCCCCGATGAGCACACCCTGGCCCATCCGGAAACCCTCGAAAAAGTGCAGCGCATGGACATTCCTGTATTGCTGCTGATCAACAAGATTGACCTCGGCGAACAAGAAGCGATTAAAGGGCACATTGCCCATTGGCAGGAACTCATTCCCCGCGCAGAAATTCACCCCATCAGTGCACTACACGGATTTAACCTAGACCACCTCTTAGAGCGCATTGTCAGCCAGCTACCCCCTTCTCCAGCCTTCTTCCCTAAAGACGAGATGACGGACAAGCCCATGCGGTTTTTCGTGGCAGAAATCATCCGGGAAAAGATCCTGACACATTGCAGGCAGGAGGTGCCCTATAGCAGTGAAGTGGTGGTGGTGACTTTTAAAGCAGACCAAACCAAGGACGGCACCATGCTGCGTCGCATCGAAGCCACGATTCACGTGGCGCGCGACTCACAAAAAGCAATCCTGATTGGGGCAGGCGGGAGCATGATCAAGCGTCTCGCGACAGATGCACGGAAGGATCTTGAGACCTTCCTTCAGGAAAAGGTGTTCCTAGAATTGAGAATCAAAGTAGACAAAGACTGGCGCGATGATGAGCGTAAGCTCAAGCAATATGGCTATTTCAATGGGTGAGACACCTGCTTCTCAAAGCCGAACGCGCATCGCCTTTCCCAACGCCAAAGTCAACCTTGGCCTCCAAGTCCGGAAGCGCAGAAAAGATGGCTTTCATGACATCGAGAGTGTGTTTCTGCCCATTGGATGGACGGACACGCTAGAAATAGAGGTACTCACCGAAGGGGAAGCCAGTGCACTGCATGCACATGGCCTCGCCATTCCTGGAGCAGGCTCAAACAACCTCATCCTACGCGCACATGCCTTACTCAGTCAAGAGCATACGCTTCCGCCAGTGCGTTTTCACCTTATTAAAGCCATTCCCATGGGAGCAGGGTTGGGTGGCGGAAGTGCCGATGGCGCCTTCGCCATAAACATGTTAGACACACAATTCGAATTGGGCCTCAGCCATACCCAGCGCGAGGCACTCGCAGCAAAACTGGGTTCTGATTGTCCGTTTTTTATTCGAAACACCCCCGCCCACGTAACGGGCCGGGGGGAGCACATTCATCCCATTCAACTCAACCTTAAAGGATGGTGGATGGTGGTCTTGCACCCTGGGGTACACATCTCCACTCCCACAGCCTTTGCTTGGGTGAGCCCCAATGACCAAAGGCCGAGTCTGTCCACCTTTGAAAACAGCAATCCAAGCGATTGGTCAGGCACTTTGCACAACGATTTCACTGAAGCTGTGACCCAGAGGGTTCCAGAAGTGGCGCAAGCCCTGAAAATTCTCCAATCGATGGGCGCGGTATTTGCAGACATGAGTGGCAGTGGCTCTGCAGTTTTTGGATGCTTCCCCACAGAGCCTGACTCCGATTGGCGCCGCACCATCCCTCAGGGATGGAGCACATGGAGTGGTCCAATGGACCATTAACCGTATGCTCATTATTTCGGAGCGCGCCGGTACAAAAACACGCCCAGCGCACCGAATAAGACATTGGGAGTCCATGCCGCTACAGCAGGAAGGATGCCCGCGTGGGTGGCTGAAACAGACATCAGTTTGGCACTAAACACGTAAACAAAGCCCAACACGACTCCGATCAAAAGATGAATGCCGGTCCCACCCCGCTGCCGGCGACTGGCCACACTCACCCCAATCAGCGCCATCACATAGATGGCAAATGCATTGGATGTTCTGGTGTGGGACTCCAATTGCAACAAACGCTCACCTCCTGAGCCCTTTGCCATTTCGCGGTCTATGGCCGCGTGAAGCGCGTTCCAACCCAACGTAGACATGGCCTCGGACCGTTGACCAAAGTCTCCAATGGACATATCGAGTGCCGTATCGAGGACCGCTCGAATCTCGAATTGCTCCTCCCCTTCCGCGTTCCAAGTGCGGCGGCGCAGATTGGAGATGCGCCAAGTCTCCGCCTCTGGGAGCCACTTGGCTTTGCTCGCCGTCCACTTCTCTTTTAGCTGGCCGCCCTGCCATTGCTCCAAAACAAACCGATAACCCACAGCACGCCCCGCATTCACCGAACGGAAATACACAATGGTTCCAGGTTGGATTTCGCGGTACAGGTGCTGTTCTGCGATGTGAAATTCCTTGTGCACGTATTCCACCTCAAAGTCCAATTTCCGCTCATTAGAAACAGGCAAAATGACATGGGCCAACAACAGACTGCCCATCACCAGAAATGTGGATGCGACGAAATAAGGCCGCATCAAGCGTTGGAACGAGATGCCACCTGCCAAAACCGCAATGATCTCACTGCGCTGGGCCAGCCGGCTGGTAAACAGCAAAATGGTAAGAAAGACAATGAATGCACTGAGCATATTGCCCAGCGCCAAACAAAAGCTGACATAGTATGACCCGAACACCTCAGACCAGGGTGCACCGTTTTCAATGAGCCGTTCCAGGTTTTCTGCGATGTCAAAAACCACCGCCACCACGCAGAACAAAGCCACCATTAAAAAGAAGGTGCCGAGGAAGTTGCGGATGATATAGCGGTCAAGAATGCGCATGTCCCTTGTTCAGCAACGTTGTTCAAGCACCGGAATGATGCTGTTCTTCCAAGTGGTAAAGGTGCCATCCGTTATGCGCTCCCTGGCTTCCTTCATCAAGTCCAGATAAAACACAAGGTTGTGCACAGAGGCAATCTGCAAGGCCAAGAGCTCTCCTGCGCGGAACAGGTGACGAACGTAAGCCCGACTGTAGCGCTGGTCCACATCTGCAGTACCATCAGGATCCAAAGGCGAAAAGTCAAACTCCCACTTCTTATTGCGCATGTTGACCGTGCCCTGTCGGGTGAACAACATGCCATTGCGGGCATTGCGCGTGGGCATGACGCAGTCAAACATGTCTACACCAAGCGCAATGTTCTCCAACAGGTTGGCGGGTGTCCCTACACCCATTAAGTAGCGGGGCTTGTCCTCTGGCAAAATCTCTGTGCACATGGCCACACTGGCGTACATCTCCTCATGAGGTTCACCAACGGACAGACCACCGATGGCATTGCCCGCCGCCCCCCTTTCTGCAATGGCATGGGCCGAAGCCTTGCGCAATTCAGGATAAGTAGAACCCTGGACAATGGGAAACAACATCTGCTCGTGCCCATAATGGGGCTCAGTCTCCGCCATGCGCGCCAAACAGCGGTCCAACCATCGGTGGGTCATCTCCATGGATTCCCGCGCATACTTGTAATCACAGGGATAGGGCGGACATTCATCAAATGCCATCATGATGTCGGCACCAATGACCCTCTGAATGTCCACTGCACGCTCTGGGGTAAACAAGTGGGCACTGCCATCAATGTGTGACCGAAACGTCACCCCTTCTTCTTTAATCTTCCGGTTCGCCGCCAGACTGTAGACTTGATACCCACCTGAATCGGTCAAAATAGGACGGTCCCATCCCATGAACCCGTGCAAACCGCCTGCCTGGGACAGGACTTCAAGGCCAGGACGCAAATAGAGGTGATAGGTGTTGCCCAAAATGATATCAGGGTCCACCTCATTCGCCAAAACGTCTTGAGGTACAGATTTCACCGAACCCTGGGTACCTACTGGCATGAAAATGGGCGTCCGCACAGTACCATGGCCCGTTTGCAAAGTACCTGTGCGGGCGTTGGAGTGAGGGTCATTGGCGACTATGTTGAAGGACATGGGCAACAGGAGGTATCGGATGTGGATGCTGTAGCGCGCTTCAAAAGTAACTTGGTCACATGTTGGGAACGCTGTTCAATACCATCACTGTCGCCATGGGGGCCGGAATCGGCCTTGCATTGAGGCAACGCGTGCCAGAAAGCCTGCGAACCGTGGTCTTTTCTGCCATCGGCTTGTTTACCCTGTATATCGGTGTCGACCTCATGGGCGGCATCAACGCACCGGTAGCGGTATTTGTAGCCCTGGTTGTGGGTTCAGCTATAGGGCATGCATTGGGCGTTGACCGGCGCCTTCGTTCAGCCGCAGACAAACTCGGGACGGGCACCGGTGCAGCCCTGGTTCAATCCACCCTATTGTTTTGCGTAGGCGCCATGACACTGGTCGGCTGTATGCGCGACGGCCTTGAGAATGACCCTACCATATTGTACGCCAAAGGCACCATGGACCTGATCAGCTCCGTTTTCTTGGCCGCTGCCTTGGGTCGGGGTGTTGTGTATGCGGCAGGAGCTGTCTTGCTGATTCAGGGTACACTCACATTGGCTTTTAGCACCTTGGGAACCGGAATCCCGGAATCCATGGTGTCGGAACTTTCAGGCCTCGGTGGCATCTTATTGTTCGGATTGGGGTTGGACCTTCTCGGCGTGCGCAGCTTCCCGCTGTTGGACTTGTCGTGCGCCCTGCCCGTCTTGCCGATTATTCTGTGGATCATCGACATCAGCGCCAATTTCTGATCCATGCCCGCAAACAAATACGCCTTACTCCGCTACAGGATCATCGACCGGTGCCTCACGAACTCCATGCGGAGGTATCCAACCAAAGAAGCGTTGCGCAAGGCGTGCGAAGAAGCGTTATACGGCAGTGCGGGAGAGCGCATTAGCATTTCCACGATTGAAAAGGATTTGTGGGCCATGCGCAATGAGGGAGACTTGGGCTATCACGCCCCCATCGCCTACAATGCAGAACACCGGGGCTATCACTACGAGGATCCTGAATACAGCATCAGCGGACTCAACCTGCAGGACCAAGACTTACAGGCATTGCGCTTTGCCACCTTGACGCTGCTCCAATTCCGGGACATGCCTGTCTTCGAGCAATACCACGCTGCCATCGGCCGCATATTTGACCGCATTCACGCCACTGCTCCAGGACAACAGGCCGAACAATTCATACAGTTTGAACAAGCCCCGCGAACGTTGGGAACGGAACACATTTCCACCTTAATGGCAGGCATAGCGGAACAACGGGTCATCCGCTTCACCTATAGAAAGTTCAACACCGACAGTTCAGACCAAAGCCAGCGTGCCTTGGAGCCCTACTTGCTCAAGGAATACCGCAACCGCTGGTACCTGATCGGCAAGCCTGAAGGCGCTGATGCTGTCCGCACTTTTGCCCTCGACCGAATGTTTAACGTGGCCATGGACGACGCCCGTTTTGTGAGGGACAAAAAATTCGATGCCGATCGGTATTTCAAACACAGTCTTGGCATCACTTCTGGATCTGACGGCAGCGTGACCACTTTTCAGTGGGCGGCAGCTCCTGTGCTCTCCCATTATTTAGAAAGCCAACCTCTGCATGCATCTCAGCGCACCTTGGACCTTCCAGGTCCTTTTGAAGGATGGCGCTGTTTTGCCATGGATGTGTATCCCACCTACGAGTTAAACCAACTGATGTTGGGATACGGAGCCGAGGTATTGCCGCAAGCACCGCAGTCTTGGGTGCTTGAAATGGCGCAGGTTCACAAGACCGCCAAAGAGCGGTTGGCCCTGAAAAACAAAGGCATTTGACCCGCCTAGCGTAAAAGACCTGCTCTTTTTTTTCGGTCCGTAATTCCTTTACGGACCCCATCAGGAACGTTGCATCATGAACGCTTCCCACATGGTCAATTCCGCCTCTTTCCTCCCCGCTGCGATGGCTCCAATCAGAGCCGCACACCCCAAAATGACACGCCGCCAAACCACTGCGGCCCCTGTTCCACGCTCCATTATTCAAACGGGCATTTCCACACCACGGACCATAGAATCCATAGCCTATGCCGGCGTGGACATGCCTGTGCACTTGGTGGTCACCCGACAAGGGTCATCCGGCACTTCTGCATCCCACCGCGTCATGATCCTGGACTACCCCGCATTCAGCCGGCTCTTGCGTGAAAAGGCACCCCGAGACGCCGCCATTGCAATTCTGGCTGCACTGGGCGCACACCCCACTGAAGACAAGGCTTCCGGGTGCCGCAGTTGGGTTCAAATCCAAGTCCAATCCATCATTGGCACCCCCTTGTCTTTGTCCACACTGCCAACGGCACCCACACAGCAAATCCGCACCATCGCAGCATGAGCTTCATCACCCCTACTCCGCTCCCAATTCGGGATTTGAACGTCGCACGTCATTACATTCAGACCTTTCCATGTCCCGAAGGGTTTAGCACTTTCGCATGGCGTCAACTCCAACACACTGCACTCTCCGTTTGGAACGCCTACCTCACGGGTTCAGCATACCGGGGATCCCTCCATTTCTGCCGCCCTGAATTTTACAATATGCTGCTTCATCCCAATGGCGAAGCCATCGTACCCGCTGGGCAAATCCGGGGTTACCGAGCAGCGTGAATCCCCCTTCATTGTGGAAAAATCTGATGCTACAACCCTCCCATTCACCGGACTCAGAACTACCTTTTGGCAGCGAAACTAAAATTCTCCACCCTTTTTTTGAGGATTACGTCGATTAATTGAGTAAATTAGTAGAACCAAAACCAAGGTATGTCGAACAAAGGGTCACAGAATCTCCGAATCCTGCAGCGAGAGTTGCGGACGGTCTT
>CAJQJX010000082.1 GCA_905478795.1 uncultured Flavobacteriales bacterium | reverse complement strand
AGTTGGGGCTTTCCAATGGGTCCTTGGGTCTTTGGCTGCAGTGAAGGAAGTGGCGCTTTGGCCTCTTGCTCCATGCGGGACCGAGCTTGCCTCGAAAGTTCCGCCAACAAATCGTCCGCTTGCATCCCCAAACGGCCGGCACTCTCTTGGATGTAAACGGTTCGCTTGAGCTCGTCGGGGACTTGCGCAATGCTCTGCACCACGCTTCTAACCAGTTCGGTGCGCTTGATCGGGTCATCCGCTGCCTCCTTGTCGAGCAGGTCGATTTTAAACCGAATGAAGTCGCGACTGTTCTCAGCCAGCCACTCCATCAGGGCTTCTTTGCCCAACCTTTTAGCGAAGGTGTCAGGGTCCTCCCCATCCGGCAAAACAGCGACCTTGACATCCAGGCCCTCACCCAACACAATGTCCACCCCTCGAATGGCCGCCCGCAAACCTGCCGGGTCGCCATCAAACAGCATGGTCATGCGCTTGCTAAACCGGCGCAGCAGTCTGACCTGTTCAACGGTCAGGGCGGTGCCTGAGCTCGCCACGACATTTTCCACCCCCGCTTGGCGCATGGCCATGACGTCCGTGTACCCTTCTACCAGAATGGACCGGTCCTCCCGTACAATGGCATTCCGCGCCATGTGAATTCCGTAGAGGGCGCGGGACTTGTCGTACAGCGGGCTCTCCGGACTGTTGACATACTTCGGGACCTTCTTGTCCGTCTTCAGCGTTCGTCCACCAAAACCAATGAACCTACCCGTGACATCCCGAATTGGGAAAATCACCCGGCCCCGGTAAAAATCATAGAGCTTGCCGTCGTCCCGAGCCTTGCACAACCCGCTGGCTACAAGCCATTTATCCTTGTACCCCGCCTTACGCGCGGCCACAGCCAATGCGCCCTCCTCGGACCACGGCCGTTCTGGACAATAGCCCAATGCGAAGCCTTCGATGGTGGCATCGGTAAATCCACGGCTGCGGAAATATCCCAAGCCCACGCTTTTTCCTTCGCCTGTTTCAAGCAGCTGTTCAGAATACCATTTTTGGGCCCATGCCGACAGATTGGAAAGACTCTCCCGCTCGGTCTGCTCCTCGAGTTCCTCGGGGGTCAACTTTCGCTCCTCGATCTCAATCCCATACTTACCGGCGAGCCAGCGCAGCGCCTCGGGATAAGAAAGCTTCTCGTGCTCCATCAAGAATGTGATGGCGCTGCCTCCCTTGCCTGAGCTGAAATCCTTGAAAATCCCTTTACCGGGCACAACGTAGAAAGACGGCGTCTTTTCGTTGCTAAAAGGACTCATGCCCCGCAAGCTTGTGCCGCTCTTTTTGAGCTGCACAAAATCACCGATCACCTCTTCAATGATGGTGGCCTGTAATATCGCGTCGACAGTATCCTTTGGAATCATGCAGTCCTAAACGGGGAAACCAAGGTAAACCCCGCAAGGGGCCGATGGAAGCCGTTCGTCAATTTCCCTAAAAGAAGATGGGCTTAGTCTGCAATCAACTTGAAGCCTTTCCCGTGGACATTGAGGATTTCTACCCTGGTATCTTCTTTCAAGTGCTTGCGCAACTTGGCAATGTAAACGTCCATGCTGCGGCCGTTGAAGTAGTTCGCGTCGCCCCAAATGGCGTTGAGGGCAAACTCCCTTTCCAGCAAGGCGTTTTTGGACTTGGTGAGGAGGAAGAGCAACTCATTCTCTTTGGTGGTGAGGCGTTGGGCATCCTCTCCAAAGCGCAATTCCTGGCGGTTGTAATCGTAGACATAATGTCCAATCGTCATTTCGCCGACCTCGTCCTCACCTTCTGGGAGTGCCGCCGAGCGCCTTAGAATGGCCTCGATGCGCGCCTCTAATTCGTCCATAGAGAAGGGTTTCGTCATGTAATCATCGGCGCCCACTTTAAACCCTTGAAGCGTGTCCTCTCTTTGGCTTTTGGCCGTCAAAAAGAGGATGGGTACGTGGCGGTTCAAGCCCCGAATTTCTTCGGCGACTTGGAAGCCGTCCTTGACGGGCATCATGACGTCGAGCAAGACAAAGTCATAGGAACCAACGCGGAACTGACGCACCCCTTCGGCGCCGTCCTGCGCCCATGTGGTGTTGTAGCCTTTGCGATCAAGGAAGTCGCGAAGCAGCTTTCCCAAGTTGGGATCGTCCTCGCAGAGCAGGATATCGAGCTGTTGTTTCATGTTTTTTTCTTCTGTTGTGGGAAGACCAAAGTGAATGTGCTGCCCTCTCCAGCTACACTTACAACGTTGATTTCGGCTCCATGTTGCTGCATGACGGCCTGTACATAGCTCAAGCCGAGTCCAAATCCTTTCACGTTGTGCACATTTCCGGTGGGCACCCGATATAGCTTGTCAAAAACCTTGCCAATATGTTCCCGAGGTATACCAATGCCTTTGTCTTCGAAAGCAACATGCAAAAACCCGCCTTTGTTCCAGGTGCGCAAGTGCAGCTTTGGCTGCTCTCCGCCATACTTGATGGCGTTGTCTACCAAGTTGAAAACGACATTGGTTAAGTGGGTTTGGTCTCCCTTGACGACAGGATCCGTGGCTTCGAGCTGAGAAGATGTGGAACCACTTTGCTTCTTGATGTGAATGGCTTGGTTCCGCAATACCTCTTTGAGCAAGTCATGGAAGTTGATGGGCTGACGGAAAAGCTCCAGCTCTCCTTGGTCGAGCATGGCCGCCCGCAGTACGTTTTCTACCAGCAGTCCAAGGCGCTTGTTTTCGGAGCGGATCAATTGAACGTAATACCTCAAGTTCTCGGGGTCGGCCGACATTTGATCGTCCAACAATGCCTCCCCGGCCAGGCCAATCGTCGAAATCGGCGTCTTGAGCTCATGGGTCATGTTGTTGATGAGGTCACTTTTTAAGCGGTTGAGCTGCTCGGCTTTTCGGAGTCCATTGGCCGCATAAACCGTGAACAACAACAAGACGACCATAAGCAGGAGGTTGGCCGTCAGTTCAATCCACATTTCACCCGCTAGTGCATAACGCTTGCCCGGAAAGAAAACCGTGTAAAGCTGAACCTCTTCCAGCACCCGCGACTCTCCTGTTGGAATGCGATACCCCTCGTCTGCAAACTTTTCCAAGAGGTCAACGTCATCGTCCCTTAAAAAAATGGGCCGGCCATAACGGTCCAATAGCGCGGAGCGGAAAGCGAAATTGACCCCCCTGCCTTCGAAGACCAAAGCGAGAATACTGTCGGCCAAGGCCATCGCAGATTCGCGTTGTATGGACTGCTCTGCCCGAAGCTCCGCCAAGCTGTCAGCCGCAGCGCCAGAAGAGGGTGACCACCCTGAAACGGGCGGTGGCGGGAAACCGAAAGGCATCTGGGACAACACAGACTGTGCCTCTACCAAGGCCGTCCGGGCCTGCTCGTCGAAGAGGTCGCTTCGCGCTCCAACCAAGGCCCGTACCCAGCCAAACTGCATCGCAAGGAGGCCAAACAAAAGCATGCCCATCCCCAAAACGAGTACATTGGTGCGGCGGCTTCTCATCTTCCAAAATTACGCGTGTGTCCGGCGCATTGGCCTCCTAACTATCTTTGCGCCCTCTAAGTAAGTCATGCAAGACCATCCTATGCGCATTCTCGCCGGTTCGGCATCCAAAGAGCTCGGAGCTCGAATTGCCATGAACTATGGCACACCACTTTGCGCTACAAAGCATACTGTCTTCAGTGATGGAGAGTTTAGGGTGAGCATCGAAGAGACTGTGCGGGGCAAGGAAGTCGTGATCGTGCAGAGCACTTTTCCTCCTTCTGACAACCTGATGGAGTTGCTCATGTTGGTCGACGCCGCCAAGCGTGCATCGGCCAAGCGCATTGTTGCGGTCATCCCTTATTTTGGTTTTGCGCGGCAAGACCGAAAGGATGCGCCCCGCGTCGCCATTGGTGCCAAGTTGATTGCCAACATGCTCACCGCTGCTGGCGTTGACAGGGTCATCACCATGGACCTCCATGCGGACCAGATTCAAGGCTTTTTTGAAGTGCCCGTGGACCACCTCTATGGTTCGGCCATTTTCTTGCCTTACCTCGAAAGCCTCAAGCTGGACAACCTTCTGATTGCAACTCCGGATACCGGTGGCACCAAGCGGGCCAATGCCTTCGCCAAGTTCTTCGGTGTCGATATGGCCATTTGCTACAAGCAGCGCAAGGTCGCCAACCAAGTGGCCAGCATGCGTGTCATTGGAGATGTCGAGGGCAAGGATGTCGTGCTCGTTGATGACATCTGTGACACCGGTGGCACATTGACCAAGGCTGCTGACATGATGAAGGAGCACGGTGCGAACAGTGTTCGCGCGGTCTGCACCCACCCTGTCTTGTCCGGGCCTGCCTATGAGCGAATCGAAGCCAGTTCATTGACTGAACTTGTCGTTACGGACAGCATTCCGTTGCGCGCAGGCAAGCCTACAGATAAAATTACCGTCCTGGATTGCTCGGAACTGTTTTCAACGGTGATCCGATGCTTGGTCCAGAACGAATCCATTAGTTCGCATTTTCTTATTACCTAATACAACACCATGAAAACTGCATCATTGAGCGGCTCTCCAAGAGAGGGCGTAGGGAAAAAAGGTGCTTCCGGACTGCGTGCAAAGGGACTTGTTCCCGGAGTGCTCTACGGTGGCGCCGAGCAGGTTCATTTCCACGTGAACGAAATCCAGTTGAATAAGCTGGTCTTCACGCCCGAAACGTACCGGTTGAATTTTGAAGTCGGAGGCACGACCTACGACTGTATCATTCAGGACATCCAGTTCCACCCGGTCACTGACCGTATCGTGCACATTGATCTGCTTCAGATTATGGCCGACAAGCCCATCCGGGTCAAGCTTCCAGTGCGCACCACTGGAACCAGTGAAGGGGTTCGGAATGGTGGCCGCCTCCACGTGGTGTACCGCCGTTTGCCCGTATCGGGCATTGCGGATCAGATTCCAGAGGACGTTTCTTTGGACATCACACCGCTCCTCATTGGTGATTCTCTCCGTGTATCTGACCTCACGGTTGAAGGTTGTAGGGTCACTTTGAACGACTCTGCTGTCGTCCTCGGAATACGCCGTACCCGTGCTGCCATGTCCGCAAGCGCCGAAGGCGAAGAGGGCGAAGAGGGCGCAGAAGGCGCAGAGAATGCAGAGGGTGGTGAGGAGTAATCCCCAACCCCACTGCTCCTTCTTATGAAGTTCCTTTTGGTCGGTCTAGGTAACCCTGGAGCCGAGTACGAGCGAACGCGCCACAACATTGGCTTCTTGGCCTTGGACGCCCTCGCCAAGGCGTCTGGGACATCTTTTGCACCGGACCGCCTAGGAGACGTCGCGCGTTGCAAGCACAGAGGCCGACAACTGGTATTGGTCAAGCCGGCGACGTTCATGAACCTGAGCGGCAAGTCTGTGCGCTATTGGTTGGACGCTGAAAAAATCAGCGCCGACCGTCTCATGGTGGTCACCGACGACATCAACCTCCCCTTTGGAACTCTTCGTATCCGGGCAAAAGGAAGCGATGGCGGGCACAATGGCCTCAAGGACATACAGACGGTGTTGGGCAACAATGTCTATCCCCGTTTGAGGTTTGGCGTAGGGGCAGACTTTGGGCCTGGCCGCCAGGTGGACCATGTCTTGGGGCACTTTTCTTCGGAAGAGGAGAAGGCGCTGGAGGAACGGCTTGAACGCACCTCTGCCCTCTTGCGCTCCTTTGCCTTTATTGGACTGGAACGCACGATGAACACCTTCAATAATACCTGAATCCGGGCTCGGTCTCTACTCGGAGGCCTTAAACCCGTAGAGGCCTTTTTCTCGTATGAGGTCTGCTGCCCCATCGGGCAGCAGATAACGGGCAGAGTCCCCGTTGGCCAATGCGCTGCGCAAATAGGTGCTTGAAATACTGATGATCGGTGCGGGACTCAATACGATGTTGCGGCCGTCGGGAGCGATGGTGCCCTCTGGACTTTGACCTTCGCTTTCGGACTTGGCCCGAGGATAGACCAGAAAGCCCACACCATCGACCAGCTCCCGCCAGCGGGCCCACTGTTGCAGCGTCCTCAAGTTGTCTTCGCCGATGATGATGCGAAACTCCCAACCGGGGTGGCGCCGGCGCAAGAAGTCCATGGTGTGTGCCGTGTAATTGGGACGGGGCAGCCCAAACTCCACATCTTCTGCCTTGAGTCGAGCGTTGTCGGCGACCACCCTTTGAACCATCTCAAGCCGGTCGGACTCAGGCGCCAAATCAGCAGCCTGCTTCATTGGATTGTGCGGGGTCACCACAAACCACACTTCGTCCAATCCGTGGTGAGACAGCATGTGCTGTCCTATGATGAGGTGCCCCGTATGAATGGGGTTAAATGAGCCGAAATACAGGCCGACCTTCATGCTCACTTCGATTCCATTGGGCCTAAAAACGCCGCTGTGCGTTGGATCAATTCCTCTGTGGCCTCTTCGAGGATGTCGTTGACCAACTCCACATCGAAACCGGGAGACCGCAGCATTTCCGCTTCGGCTTTGGCCAATCGCCTCGCTATGTCCTCTTCGCTATCAGTGCCCCTTCTGCGCAGACGCTCCTCGAGCACCTCGAGCGATGGCGGACAGACGAACACCGCCAAGATGTCATCCTTCAAAATGGACTTGAGGCGCAATCCCCCTTCCACGTCTACATCAAAAAGAATGTGTTTTCCAGCCGACCAATGCCGCTGGACTTCTGTTTTCAAAGTGCCGTAGTACCGACCGGGATAGACCTCCTCCCATTCGAGGAATTCACCGGCATCAATGCGCGCTTTGAATTCCTCGGTCGAGAAGAAGTGATAATCGTGGCCGTTGACCTCATCGCCTCGGAGGGCGCGATTGGTCGCCGAGATGCTGAATGCGAGGTCCTCGCGCTCTGCCATCAGTTTGCGGACAAGCGTCGTCTTTCCAGCTCCGGACGGTGCGGAAAAAACAAGGGCCTTGCAGCCTGCGGTGATGGGGTTCCCAGTGGGCACAGCTTCCTGCTTTGTAGGGTTTTCGATCACAATATGTTGAGCACTTGCTCCTTGATTTTCTCGAGCTCGTCTTTCATTTGAACCACCAGGCGCTGCATCGCTGCGTCTTGGCTCTTACTGCCCAAGGTGTTGATTTCCCTGCCAATTTCCTGACCAATGAAGCCCAATTTTTTGCCCTGACCGGCATCGCCGTCCAGCATCTCTTTGAAGTAGGCACAATTGGCCTCCAGCCTCACCAACTCTTCGGTAACATCCAGCTTTTCGAGGTAGAAGATGAGCTCGTGCTCGAACCGATTGTCGTCCACTCGGTCCCGAGGGAGGTCGGCTTCGAGGTGGTCCCGCAAGCGGCTCTTGACACGCGCAGTTCGTGCTTCCAGCAAAGGGGCAAGCTCCTGGCGCAGGCCCTCAATGCGGTCAACGCGCGTTCTAAAGTCAGCCTCAAGGATGGCGCCTTCTTGGGAGCGGTATGCCTTGAAACCCTCGCATGCACTGTGCACAAGGTCCATCAGGCCCTGCCACTCATCTTCCTCGAGCGTTTCCCTTGTGTTGCTAATGGCATCTGGAAAACGAAGGACAGACTGCAGTTTCTGTAGCTGGCCATCCACATGGCTCACCGGCACCCCATTCTCCTCGAAAACCGGATTCAATTGGTCCACATATTGCTGCACGAGCTTGGCATTGACCTGGTGCCGCACGTCGGCCGCATCGGATTCGAAGTGAATGAAGAAATCGGCTTTGCCTCTGCCTACAGCCTTTCCCAGCTCTTTGCGCAAGCCCATTTCCTTTTCGCGGAATTGAGGTGGCATGCGCACGGAAAGGTCCAAGCCCTTTCCATTGAGCGATCGGAGTTCGACCGTGTATTTGCGCGTTCCGATGTGCGCTTCGGCCTTGCCATAGCCGGTCATGGATAGGATCATGCCGCAAAATACACCCACGACCCCACCCAACATTCAGCCGGTCCGTAGAAGTACCTTTGCTTTATGGCCAACCTAGCCTCCATCAAACAACCCGTTGCTCTCGAAATGCGCGAGTTTCAAGGGCATTTTAAGGAGGCCATGCGCACTTCCGTTCCGCTTTTGGACCACATCACCCGGTACATTGTGCGCAGCAAAGGCAAGCAAATGCGGCCTCTTTTGGTGTATTTGTCTGCTGCAGCGAGCGGCGGAACGCAAGAGCGCACCCACATCGCCGCCACCCTGATTGAGCTGCTGCACACGGCAACTTTGGTACACGATGACGTGGTTGATGCCGCGGATACGCGGCGAGGATTTTTGTCAATCAGCGCACTGTGGAAGTCCAAAATAGCCGTTTTGGTAGGAGACTATTTGCTGTCCCGAGGTCTGTTGATTTCCATGGAAAACGACGGGGTCGACCTTTTGCGCATCACTTCCAAGGCCGTAGAAGCCATGAGCGAAGGGGAGCTGTTACAGATAGAAAAGGCCCGGCGGCTGGATATTACCGAAGAGGTCTACTACGAGATTATTCGCCGCAAAACCGCTTCCTTGATCGCCGCCTGCTGTGCCGCAGGAGCCGCCAGTGCCGGTGCCGACCCCGACCGCGTTGAATTGATGCGGTCCTTCGGCGAAGAAATGGGCATCGCCTTTCAAATCAAGGATGACCTGCTCGACTTTGCCCCTTCGGCCATCACAGGTAAACCCACAGGGGGTGACGTGAAGGAGCGGAAGATGACCCTTCCGCTCATCCACACTTTGCAATGTCTCAAGCCTCTGCAGCGGCGCGCCTTGGTGCGCGGTATCAAGCGGAGCAAAGACAATCCTGCCGAAGCGCAACGCATCATGGACCGCATTCTTGAAGGGCCTGGAATGGCCTATACGGAGGCGAAAATGAAAGAACACCGCGACCGCGCTGTGGCCTTGTTGGACGCCTTGTCAGATGGGCCGGCTAAAACTGGGTTGATCGACCTGGTGGACTTTACGATATCCCGAAAGAAATGACTCGAAGACGTTTTTCTGTGGTTTGCCTGGCCTTTGCGCTCACCGCTTGTTCGGAGCGGGCGCCAGAGAAGGTGACCAGCACTTGGGGTGACGGAGGAACGCCCAAGGAAGTCAGGACTCAATTGGGCAATGGCTTGGGCGAAGAAGTCCAACAATTCCATGAGAATGGGCGGTTACAGACCCGCGGAACCTTGTTGAACGGTGTGCGGCACGGAGTCTGGAACACCTACCGCAAAGACGGCCTGCCCTGGAGCCAAGTCACCTACAAAGAGGGGGTCAAAGAAGGGTTGTTTAGGACCTGGCATGTTGGAGGAACTCCCCACATTGAGGGCCAACACAAGGAAGGTGTCCCATCAGGTGAATGGCACTTTTACAGTACGGAAGGCGACTTGGTGGAAACCGAAGACTTCGGCTCACCGAATTGAACCGCCAATTGTGGGCTGAATTTGCAGGCGCTATACCAAATGGCACGTCGTTTGGCGTTGATTTGTTTCATGGTTCTGCCTCCTTTCGTCCTTCGTGCAGCGCACGTTTTGCTCTTTTTCTGTCTCGCCGCGAACTGCTGGGCAGGCGGTGAAGAAGACCAGCGCCATTACATCAACAAATGGAAAGATGAAGCCATCCACCAAATGGCCCTGCACCGAATTCCGGCTAGCATTACCCTTGCCCAAGGCCTGCTCGAAAGCGGTTCGGGAAAAAGTGAATTGAGCAGCAAGTCCAACAATCATTTCGGGATCAAATGCCACACGGATTGGGAAGGAGGGCGCACCTACTACGACGATGACGCCAAAGGAGAGTGCTTCCGGGTGTACGAGGACGCCCGCGATAGTTTTGAAGACCACAGTTTGTTTCTGCTGCGCAAGCGGTACGCTTCTTTGTTTGAGCTCAAAATTGACGATTACAAAGGCTGGGCCCGGGGTTTGAAGCGCTGTGGATACGCCACGAGTCCCACATACGCCAAGGCTTTGATTGAATTGATTGACCGGCACGGGCTTGACCAATACGACCAAGAAGGCATGGCCTATCTCAAGCGTGGGGAAGTTCCACAGCGCAACGACGCGGGGCTGGCAGACGGCACGGGCTCCACAGGATCACCGACTGATTCTGCGCAGGGAGATGGCGCTGCGGAGCAAGGCTCCAAAACTGTCCACATGGGCAAGGGCCGCAGCAGCGGCTTCACTGCAAATGACGTGGCGTGGGTGCAAGCCTCGGCGGGAGAAACTTTGGACGACCTGGCTGATCAACTCGGCATGGCTGTATGGCAGCTTAAGAAGTACAATGACTTGGAAAACGCCAATGGCCAGACCCGATTCGACGAGGCGCGCAAGCTGTTCACCCAACCCAAACGACGCAGGGGGGTTCAACAATGGCACGTGGCCAAAAATGGCGAGACCTTGAAGGACATCAGCGATGCAGAAGCGGTCAAGCTCAAGGTGCTCGTCAAGCGCACAGGCATAGCTGCAAAAGCACCCCTCAAGGAAGGCCAGCGCATCCCGCTGCGCTTTGTGCCCAAAGAAGATGGGAGCCTGCCTTGGTTCGCTTGGGGAGCTGATGGCCGGTAAACCCCCTTCACGCTAACTTGCATACATGCCATTCTATCAGAGGAAGGGGCAGCTTCCGCACAAGCGGCACACCCAATTCGCCAAGCCTGACGGCACCCTTCATCACGAACAGCTCTTCGGAACCATTGGGTTTGTTGGGATGAGCTCCCTGCTCTATCACTTGTACCCACCGACGATGGTGGCGACCGTTGAGGCGCCGCGCGATGCACGGCCCGTCGAAGGTGTGCGGGAAAACATCACCTCTCGGAGGGTTCCCGGTTTCAATGCGCCTTCTTCTGGAAAGGCTTTGGAAGCGCGGGTTCCCCTCATGTTCAACGCGGACTGCACCATCTCAATAGCGCGGCCCGATGCCGCAGATGCACAGGATCGGTTCTACAAGAATGCCGATTCCGACGAGGTGGTCTTCATTCACGACGGAGAAGGGGTCCTGCACACAATGTTGGGCGACCTGAATTACACACCTGGCGATTACTTGGTCATCCCCCGTGGAATGATTCACCGCTGGGCGCCCAAGTCCGGTTCAGAGCAACGCTGGCTGGTTGTAGAAAGCGCCCATCCCATCGTGACCCCAAAGCGCTACCGCAACCACTTTGGTCAATTGCTGGAGCACAGTCCATTCTGCGAACGGGATTTCCGTACACCAGAACTGGCCGCTCCTGTTGACCAATCCGGGGCTTTTCCCATCGACATCCGCAAGGAGGGCATGATCCATACCGTCACCTACGGTCGACATCCTTTTGATGTCGTGGGGTGGGACGGGTATCACTTTCCCTATGCCTTCTCCATCCACGACTTCGAGCCCATCACTGGCCGGGTGCATCAGCCACCACCAGTGCATCAAACCTTTGAAACGGATGCCTTTGTGATTTGCAGCTTCTGTCCGAGGCTCTACGACTACCACCCGAAGTCCATACCGGCACCCTACAACCATTCAAACATCGACTCGGACGAAGTCTTGTATTACGTCGAAGGCAACTTCATGAGCCGAAAAGGAATATCACGGGGTGATTTGACCTTGCACCCTGGCGGCATTCCTCATGGCCCGCACCCCGGGACCTACGAAGGCTCTATCGGCAAGACCGAAACTGCCGAACTGGCGGTCATGGTGGATACATTCCGTCCGCTTCGATTGACCCAGCAGGCCCTCGATATAGAAGACAGTGGTTACCATTCAAGCTGGCTTGGATATACCCCGAAAAACATCGACTGAATCCTGAAATGACCATGGAACAGCACACTCCACAACCCGAAATTGTGGTCCCCGAAGCGGAGGACTTTCTGCCCCTATTGGGCACTGACCACGTCGAGCTCATCGTGGGCAACGCCAAGCAGAGCGCCTACTATTACATGCACGCTTGGGGATTCCAGCCCTTGGCTTTCAAAGGACTGGAGACCGGCAGCCCGGACAGTGTGAGTTATGTATTGCGCCAAGACAAAATCACCTTGGTGCTGACCACGCCTTTGGCCGCGGGCGGCCCCTTAAACGACCACTTGAACCGACACGGCGATGGCGTGAAGGCTGTGGCCCTTTGGGTAGACGACGCGGCCAAAAGCTGGAAGGAGACCACATCGCGCGGAGCGGTGAGCGTCTTTGAGCCGGAAACCCAAAAAGACGACAACGGCGAGGTGGTCCTGAGCGGCATCGAAACCTACGGGGACACCATCCACGTTTTTGTGGAGCGCAAAGCATACAGCGGGGTGTTCCTTCCCGGCTACGTGGCGTGGAGTCCTTCTGGCACCTCCGAAAGTTTGGGTCTGAAATACATTGACCACATGGTGGGCAATGTAGGTTGGGGCGAGATGAACACCTGGTGCCAGTTCTACGCCAAGGTCATGGGTTTTGCCCAGCTGGTCTCGTTTGATGACAAAGACATCTCAACGGAGTACACCGCGCTGATGTCCAAGGTGATGAGCAACGGAAATGGGCGCATCAAATTCCCCATCAACGAGCCTGCCGAAGGCCGCAAGAAGTCACAGATCGAGGAGTACATCGACTTTTACCAAGGTGCCGGCGTACAGCACATCGCCGTGGCCACCGACAACATCATCGAAACCGTCACGGAGCTGCAGAAGCGCGGCATCGAATTCTTGAAAGTGCCCAGCACGTATTATGAAACGGTGCTCGATAGGGTGGGTGAAATCGACGAAGACCTTGCGCCATTGAGTGAGCTCGGCATCTTGATTGATCGGGATGATGAAGGGTACCTGCTGCAGATTTTTACGAAGCCTGTGGTGGACCGGCCAACCATGTTCTTCGAGATCATTCAGCGCAAAGGCGCCCAGAGCTTCGGCAAGGGCAACTTTAAGGCGCTCTTCGAGGCCATTGAACGGGAGCAGTCCCTGCGTGGAACCCTCTAACACTTTGCCCCCTGTGGCCCTGCGATGGGCCGATGTCTCCGTTTCTATCGGCGACAAACCCGTGCTGCACAACATTGACCTGGAAGTTGCTGCCGGCAGCACCCTGGCATTGGTGGGAGAAAGTGGTTCGGGAAAAACCATGTGCTGCATGGCGGCATTGGGCTTGTTGCCGGGAGGAGGACGGTTGACCCAAGGTGCGATTTCTGGACCTCATGGCGTTTGGGCCCAAAGCGACCGTGGGCCCACCGTGCCCATACCACGCGGCAAGGGAGTGACCATGGTGTTCCAAGAGCCCATGACAAGCTTGGACCCCACGATGCGGTGCGGCACCCAAATTGCAGAGGTCATACGCAGACACAGCAGTGCCGATGCCCACCAAGCCAAACGGCGTGTCTTGGACTTGTTTGAAGAGGTCCAGCTGCCCGACCCGGAGCGCGCCTGGTCCGCTTATCCGCATGCGCTCTCAGGCGGACAGAAGCAGCGGGTGCTCATCGCCATGGCCCTCGCGAACGACCCTGAACTCATCCTTGCAGATGAGCCGACCACCGCGTTAGACAGCACGCTGCGCGCGGAACTGTTGGACTTACTCTCTGAGATTCAACGCAAGCGCGGCTTGGCCTTGGTGCTGGTCACCCACGACATGGAAGTGGTGGAGCGGGCAGCAGACAATGTCGCTGTGCTGCGCCATGGTAGCGTGGTCGAACAAGGCCCTGTGCGGCAAGTGCTCGGCCACCCACAGCACCCCTACACCCGCGGATTGTTGGCCTGTCGCATTCCAAAAAAAGGCCGGCCGAGCCCCCTTCCCGTGCTTTCAGATTTCTTGGAAGGCCCGGGAGACAGCCCTTCCAAAGCCGGCGAAATCACCATGCCCACTGCGGCACAGCCTGTGTTGCTCGAGGTCAATGGCGCATGGAAGCGCTATGCAGACAGCGCGGAACCCGCCTTGGCCGATGTCAGCCTTCGCCTGGCACGCGGTGGCACGTTGGGTGTTGTCGGAGGCAGCGGCTGTGGCAAAACCACTTTGGCGCGTGCCATCTTGGGGCTGCACCGCCTTGACCAGGGCTCCATCCGCATTGCGGGCCAAGCGGTCGAAGGCCTCGCACCACATCAAGTGAAACACATTCGGTCCAATGTGGGCCTCGTATTCCAAGACCCACGCGCCGCCCTAAACCCCACGCGAAAAGTTGGCGCTGCCCTTCGCGAGGTGCTGGTCCGGTGGGGACACGACCCCTCGAGTGCCGACCAAGAAGCGCGACAACTCATCACCGCTGTTGGCCTTGAAGAAGATGCATTGGACCGCCGGCCCGATGCTTTCTCTGGTGGCCAAAGGCAGCGTATTGTCATTGCGCGCGCATTGGCGGCCGAACCTCAACTGCTCATCTGCGATGAAGCGGTCGCCGCATTGGATGTCAGCGTCCAAGCCCAAGTGCTCAATCTGCTGGTCAAACTCAAGGAAGAAAGGGGGCTGGCGTTGCTCTTCATCAGCCACGATTTGGGCGTCGTTCGCTACCTCTGCGACCACACGGTGGTCATGGATCAGGGGCGGGTTGTGGAGTCCGGAGTTTCTGATGACTTGTGGTCCACTCCAAACCATGAAGTAACCCGGAGACTTCAGGCGGCCGGAGGGGGTTCTATTGCCTAATTTCGGGCCATGTCCGAAACCGCCCTCGTCACCGAGGTCCTGCACGGCCGCGTCGCCTGCTGGACCCTCAACCGACCAAAGCAGCTGAATGCGCTGAATGGCGCCCTCATCGATACCCTTGGAAAAATGGTGGAGGAGCTACAGCACCGCGATGACGTGCGCTGCGTGGTCCTCACCGGATCTGGCGAAAAAGCCTTTGTCGCCGGTGCCGACATCAAAGAATTTGCAGACTTCGACAGCGTAGGCGGCAGGAAATTGGCCGAGCACGGTCAGCGCGTTTTGTTTGACGCCATTGCCCTCTCTACCAAGCCATTTGTAGCGGCCATCGGCGGTTTTGCCCTTGGCGGAGGCCTGGAACTCGCTTTGTCTTGCCACATCAGGGTGGCGTCGTCCAATGCCCGAATGGGGCTCCCCGAAGTCACCCTCGGACTCATTCCTGGATACGGAGGAACCCAAAGGTTGTCGGCCATCATTGGCCGCGGCCGGGCGATGGAAATGATCTTGTCCGCACGGATGATCAAGGCCGATGAAGCCCTTGCAACAGGCTTGGTGAGTCGTGTCACAGAACGCGAGCACCTCATGGAGGAGGCCCTCCGGATGGCCACCACCCTGTCGGCAAACAGTCCCAAAGCACTGCAAGCAGCCATCCGTGCCGTTCAGGCAAGTGGCACACAAGAGGGCTATGAAGTTGAAATTGACCAGTTCGGTCGGTGCTTCGCCAACGAGGACTTCAAAGAGGGTGTTGCCGCATTCTTGGAGAAGCGCAAACCAGAGTTTTCAGGTCGATGAGTGCTCCCCGTGAATTGACCGTCCGTGTGGCCCGCACAGGGGAAGTCGCCCTTCCAGAATATGCCACCGCTTCGAGCGCTGGACTGGACCTGCGTGCCCGTTTAGATGGACCCGTCGTGCTAGAACCCGGTTCCCGCATGCTCATTCCTTCGGGATTGCACATTGAACTGCCCGAAGGGTATGAAGCGCAAGTCAGGCCGAGAAGTGGTCTGGCCTACAAGCATGGATTGACCGTGCTGAATGCTCCCGGTACCATCGATGCCGATTACCGGGGTGAAATTGGGGTGTTGCTGATCAACCACGGACAGACCGCCTTCACCGTTCAACCCGGCGAGCGCATCGCCCAACTCGTGGTCGCCCCCTATGTGCGCATTGCATGGGCGCCCGTTGAAGACACCGCAGAACTCGCCCTCTCCGAAAGGGGGGCCGGCGGATTCGGCCACACAGGAACACAATGAACCTCATCATCCCCATGGCTGGTCGGGGCAGCCGTTTGCGCCCCCACACCCTCACGGTGCCTAAGCCGTTGGTCCACGTGGCAGGAAAGCCCATTGTGCAACATCTCGTAGAAGATTTGGCCGCGATGAGCCCCCGTCCATTTGACAACATCGCTTTTGTCATTGGCGACTTCGGCGAACAGGTTGAAGCCGACTTGTTGGCCTTGGCCGCAGCGCTGGGCGCCAAAGGACACATCCGGCACCAAGAACAACCGCTCGGAACGGCCCATGCCGTCCACTGCGCCAAGGAATTGCTCGAAGGGGAGACTGTCGTAGCCTTTGCCGACACCTTGTTCCGTGCAGACTTTCAGCTGGACGCTGAGGCCGATGGGCACCTTTTTGTGAAGCGCATTGAGGACCCCCGCCAGTTCGGTGTGGTGGTGCTCGATGATACAGGTGCCATTGTGGAATATGCAGAAAAGCCGGAAAAGCCCGTTTCTGACTTGGCGATGATCGGCATTTACCACTTCCGCGATGGTGCAGCCCTGCGCAGGGAAATTGACGTTTTGATCGACAACGACATGCGGAAGGGCAATGAGTTTCAATTGCCCGATGCCTTCCGCGCCCTGACGGAACAAGGCGCCCGGTTTATGCCGGGTGAAGTCAACGACTGGATGGACTGCGGAAACCGCAAGGCCACCGTCGAGACCAATGGCCGCATGCTGGAATTCTTGGGGGACAAAGCGACCACTGCACCCAACGCCACCATCGAAAACAGTGTGATCATTCCTCCTTGTATCATCCAAGAAGGGGCGGTCGTGCGCCACTCCGTGATTGGGCCTCGGGTCACCATTGGCCCTGGAACCCATGTCAGCCACAGCGTCTTAAACGACTGCCTGATTGGAGGAAACAGCCACATCGATGGTGCCCGCATGTCGGACTCCATGGTCGGCAACCATGCCCGCATCGCCCGTTCACCCGAGGATGTAAGCTTGGGCGACTACTCTGAATCCACATGCTGAACCCCTGCTCATATCGGTGGTGCTTTGGCATCCTATTGGCAGCCCTGCTGGGAGGCTGTGGGGTGCTCAACCCTTCGAGCAGCTCCTCCGCAGAAGGGCTGGGGGAAGTTGACGGCAACTTTCATTCGGCCTACTACAAGGCACAAACCGCCAAAATCAAGGGCGATCGCGCAGGAGCTCGGGAGGCCTTTCTCTCGTGTTTGGATGCCAATTCTGAGTCCGCAGTGGTGCATTTCGAGCTGGCCCGAATTGAACGTTTGGAAGGCCAGTGGACCGCTGCCATGTCGGCAGTGGAGAAGGCCGTTGCCCTCGATGGCGATAATGCTTGGTACCGCAGGGAGCTGGCCGAAATCGCCTTAGAACTGGGGCGCAATGACGAAGCGGACCAAGCCTTGGAATGGCTGTTGGTCCACAAACCCGAGGACGATGTGGCCGCCGTCATGTTGTTGGATTTGCGCACGGCCGAGGGCCGTTTCGATGAAGCCGCAAAAGTTCTGGACGTCTTGGAAAAAGAGTGGGGTCCCGATCCGGAATGGCACTTTGACCGACACCGTTTACACCTTGCCGCGGGAGACATAGAGGGCGCTTTGCAAGATTTGATCAACCTCGAACGCGACTTCCCAGATGTGGTAGAAGCTCCGCTGCAAAGGGTACGCATTCTTTCTTCAATGGGCAGAGAAGCCGAAGCTGAAGCCGCTCTAAAAGAAGCCCTTGAGCGGACCGGCAACGGACGGCTTCATTTGGAATGGGCCCACTTCCTCACTGCGCGTGGCGAAACCGATTCCGCCCGTGAACATGTTCGTGCCGCCTTTGGTTCGGACGATGTTCCACTTGCCGAAAAGGTTGACATCGCGTGGACTTACATCGAGCTGTCAGAAATGCAGCCCAATCTCCAGCCCGAGGCCCAACAGCTCGTAGACCTTTTGAAGGAGTCTGACCCGTCAGCAGCGGCGCCGTTTGAGCTGCAGGCCGCACTCCACGACATGGCGGGCAACTCCACCGCGGCATTGGAAGCGCTGACCGAAGCACTGGACCGCGACCCGAACTCTCCGGACCGCTGGTTGGAAGCATGTCAACTCTGCATCTCTTCTCAGGAGTGGTCGCGGCTCAATGACATGGCCACTTCGGCGGGAGGCTTGTTCCCCAGCCTGCCGGTATTTCCGTATTTCCGCGGTATGGCGCTGATGGAAGACGGTGATGACGTGGGCGCTGAGCGCCAGCTCAAAGTCGCGCGGAACCTGATCGTAGACCGGCCTGACTTTGAGTCTGACGTCCTCGTCATGCTCGCCCAAATTGCCCATGACCGCGGCGACCATGTCGCCTCTGACCGCTGGTTTGATGTGGCCATCGAGGTCAATCCACAAAACGTTCTCGCCCTGAATAATTACGCCTATTACTTGGCCCTGCGCGGCGCCAAAACAGCGCAGGCGGTAGAGCTTGCGGCGCGTGTTGTTGCGCTGTCCCCGGGTGATGCCAACTTTGAAGACACCTATGCTTGGACTTTGTATCGCGCCGAGGACTTCGAAGAAGCCCTGACTTGGATCGAATTGGCCCTCTTCCACGAAGGGGACCGTCCCTCAGCCACTGTATTGGATCACGCCGGTGACATCCTTTCGGCTTTGGGGCGCGCCGCAGAGGCCCAAGAAAAATGGACCGCGGCCCTCCAGGCTGGCGGCGATGCTGACACCATTCAACCCAAACTCGACACTGAATGAGGCTGCTCGTATTCTTGATGTCCGTCGCCTTATTGGCCGGGTGCACGAATATGAGGCGCTTGGAAAAGGGCAAGCCTATCCGGTCGGAATCCCCCGGTGGCATCATTCGAAAGCACGTGACCACCCTCGCCAAACCCGAGTGGGCAGGCTTGCGCTTGCAGGTAGAAATGGACATCGATGGTGAAGGCAGCTCCTTCAAGGTCAACGGCAGGATGAGGCGGGACTCGGCCATTTGGCTGAGCATTACTCCTGCCTTGGGCGTGGAAGTGGCCCGTATCATGCTCACACAAGATTCGGTGTTCTTCCTCTCAAAAGTACCCGGCAACCGGTTCGGCTATTTGGGTGATTACAGTATCCTGTTTGACTTGCTCGGCACTGAAATCAATTTCACCATGGCACAGAGTATTCTGTGTGGCGAAGGCATCAACCTCTTGGATGACGAGAGCAAATACGTGTCCAAAGTCGACGGTCGTGAGCACCTCCTCATCAATAAATACAAGCGAAGGGTCCGGCGGCTGGTGGGCGTAAAGGAAAAAGAAATCAACCCCAATGACAGCTTGATGGTCGATGCCCACCCCCGTGTTCAGGAGCGTGTTCTCGGCCGATCGAATGATGAAGACCTTTTGGTCAAACGCTATTGGTTTGATGGTTTGGGGTATCAATTGACCCGAACACATTTTGACGACCTCTACAATGGCCGTTCCATTGAAATCAGCCACGGCGGATTTGAGCCCGGGGCTGGTGGCTGGATTCCGCACCGCACAGGTTTGACCGTCGCTTCACCTTTGGGTACGCAGACGCTCGAAATTGAAATCCTCAGGGCCAAATACGGCAAGGCCTACCCCATGCCTTTTGAAATCCCCAAAGACGTAGAGCTCAGAAATGGTTTCTGAAAGGCCCCTCCCTGTGCTTCTTCGCCTGTCTGCATTGGTGATAGGCGCGTCCTTCGCTTGGGGCTCCCTCTGCGCCCAAAGCGATAAGAAGGCCGCGCTCGAAGCAGAACGAAAGGCCATTTCGGACCGCATTGCCGCCACGCAGGGACTGCTCGAAGAAGCCCGGGATGACCAGCAGCGCACCACTCAAGAATTGGCGCTGCTCAAAGAAGAACTCGACCTGCGCCAACAGCTCCTGTCCAACCTTCGGCAAGAGCGGCGTGCCGCCGAGCGCAGGCTCGATCAGCGGAAGGGCAGTGTCGAAGTAGCGGACGCACAACTCGACGCTCTAAAAACTGAATACGCCGAGATGATTCGGGTTGCGGCGAAACTCGAAGGCAGCGACGCGCTTTGGAGCCTGTTGCTGGATGCCGAATCCACGACCCAGGCCTTTCGGCGGCTCTTGCTCATCGAAGAATACGGGCGCAACCGAAAGGCCCAAGCCGAGCGCATCGAGACCTCTACCCAATCGCTGCGCACCGAGCTCAACGCCCTCCGCCAGGAGCGTACCGAATTGGTCTCTGTAGAAGCTGAGCTGCGCAGTGCTCGAGATGCGGCCCAAAGTGGAGCGCGCAGGCAGGAGTCTCTGCTGTCTGAATTAAGGGGGCAAGAACGGCGGCTTAAAGATCAGCTTGCCACCGAAGAGTCGCGGCGCGCTGAACTCGTCAAAGCCATCGACCGCGTGATCGCTGAGGCCAACCGCTCTTCTTCGGCAGATGCCGGATTTTCTGCAACCCCAGAAGGGCGCATTATCGGCGCCGAGTTTCAGGCCAATAAAGGCAAGCTCCCTTGGCCTGTTGCCGAGGGTGTCATCATTGGTCGGTTTGGTACGCACAGCCACCCCACATTGCCCGGCATTCAAATCGAGCGTCGGGGCGTGGACATCGCTACCTCATCGGGCGCTGCTGTCACCGCGGTCTTCAGCGGGCGGGTATCGAATGTGATCACCATACCCGGTGGAGGGATGGTCGTCATGGTGGATCACGGTTCACACCGCACTGTCTATGCCAACCTGGCCCAAGTAGAGGTGCAGGATGGGGGAGACCTGCGCACTGGACAGCGCATTGGCACCGTGCTCAACCTGGGAACAGGAAACAAGGCCCATTTTGAAGTTTGGGACGCCGCAGGCAGCACCCCTTTGGACCCAGAATTGTGGATCGCGAGATGAAATATGCGCTCATCGGAAATCCCAACTGCGGCAAGACCTCCCTCTTCAACCGCCTGACCGGATCGCGCGCCAAGGTGGCCAACCTTCCGGGCGTGACGGTAGACCCCATCATGGCCAGGCTCAAGCCCAAGAAGGTAGGCGCCCAAATCGTGGACCTGATCGACCTTCCAGGGACGTACAGCTTACACCCGAAAGCGCTGGATGAGGCGGTCACCCGAGATGCCTTATTGAATCCCAACCATACCTACCGTCCCGATGGCTTGATCGTGGTCATGGACGCCGCCAACCTCAAACGCAACCTTTACCTGACTTTGCAGGTGTTGGACTTGGGCTTGCCGGCGGTGGTCGTGGTGAACGAAACAGCCCCTACAAGCTGGTCAAGGGAAGCCCTTGAATCGGCCTTAGGGTGTCCCGTGCTTCCCGTGCACGCTCTCAATGGAAAGGGCACCAAGAAATTGGAAGGGATGCTCGCAGAAGGGCTGGCTCCCGCCTCGGGCGGCCATGCAGTGGGCACAGACCAAAAGGGCTGGCGGTCCAGGGTCGATTTATCGGCCTTGTCCGAAGCCGTTCCTGGAATAGGAGCTGCAGGCCTCGAACTGCTTGTCACCTCGGATGATCTGCCAGCTTGGATGGGTGCGAGCGGACACGCCGCATTACAGGCCGTTCGCCAGGATACCGGTTGCGGGGCGGCGGAATTGCAATTGGGAGAAGCCGCACACAGGAGCCGTCAAGTCCGTGAGATTGCGACCACCACCCTCAAGCAAAACCCCCCAACCAGCCGCAGCATCAGCGCCCGCATAGACCGTGTGCTCACCCATAGGGTCGCCGGCCCCTTGATTTTGACGGCGATTTTCTTTTTGATTTTCCAAGCTGTGTACGCCTGGGCGACCTGGCCCATGGACCTCATCGACGCAGGGATGGGATGGCTCATGGGCGCCTGTCGAAGCGCACTACCGGCAGGTTGGTGGACAGATCTTCTTGTAGATGGATTGTTGTCTGGCCTTGGGGGTGTGGTCATTTTTGTGCCACAAATCGCCCTGCTTTTTGGCGCCATAGCGGCGCTAGAAGAGAGCGGCTACATGACCCGTGTTGCGTTCATGAATGACCGGTGGCTGCGCAGCTTAGGGCTTGATGGACGCTCGGCCATTCCGCTGTTGGGCGGCTTTGCTTGCTCCATCCCCGCCATACTTGGGGCAAGAACCATCCCCGGAAAACGCGAACGGCTCCTGACCATCTTGATCACGCCTTGGATGACATGCTCGGCGCGCCTGCCAGTTTACCTGTTCTTGATTGGGTTCGTGGTGCCTTCACAACCATGGGGACCTGCTGGGGCCTTCAACCTCCAAGGCATGTTTTTGTTTGGCATCTATATCGCCGGTTTGCTGGCTGGTTTGGTGCTCGCATGGATTTTGCACAAAGGGTTTCCCAAGGCGGCGCCCACCCAATTCCTTCAGGAATGGCCCCCCTACCGGGTGCCCTCGCTCAAGCGCACCTTGGAGCAAGTCTGGATGCAAGCCCGGGCTTTTGTGGAAGGTGCAGGCAAGGTGATTGTGATGGTCTCCATCATTCTGTGGGTACTATCAAACACCGCTCCCGGGGGCTTTGGGGAGACCGATGCCGCATACCAAACCCGTGTGTCCGAACTCGCACTATCCGACGCTGCCCCTGCAGCTGTAGAACAGGCAGAACGCGACTGGCAGGCGGACCGCATGTCGGTATCGTGGTCTGGCCGGTTGGGTTCCTTCATTGAACCTGTCATTGCGCCATTGGGGTATGACGGCCGAATGGGTGTTGCCCTCATTGCATCTTTCGCCGCTCGCGAGGTGTTTGTGGGCACCATGGCCACCCTCTATGCAGCTCCGGACAGTGACGAAGGCATCGGGCAACTCAAAGAAAGGTTGGGCAAAGAGCTCAACCCCAAAACCGGCAAGCCCGTGCTGGGTGCTGCTACCGCCATGTCGCTCATCGTATTCTATATGCTGGCCATGCAGTGCATTTCGACCATCGCCGTGGTGCGCCAAGAATTGGGCAGCTGGAACATCGCTGCCTTTCAGGCCTTGGGCATGACGGTTGTGGCCTACCTGGCCGCTTGGTTGACTTACGCTGCGCTCAGCTGAGCGGCTTTACCCACATCTGATCCGCTTGCGCCCGGCGCAGTGCGACGACGTGACCCCCTGCAGATACCGCCATGGGGTCACCCAATGGTGCGATGTGCCTGACCTCGATGTCCTCTCCAACAGTGCAGCCCATCTCCATCAGGGCCAACATTCCTTCAGGAGCATCGATCTTGGTGAGGGTTCCACGTTCGTGGGCTTCGAGGTCGCTCAAGCGCTTCAAATCCATGGTGCTAAACTCGTCAAGGACAATTGACCGCAACCTACCCTGATGGGGGGATTTTGTCCGCGGAGTGTGCAACATAAAAAAACCCGGCTCGAAAGCCGGGTTTTCTGGTGGGTCATACTGGACTCGAACCAGTGACCTCTGCCCTGTCAAGGCAGCGCTCTGAACCAGCTGAGCTAATGACCCTCTGCTGAATCGGTCTGCGAATATACGATGTCATTGGCTCAGTCCTCCTCACGGTTTTCATCGAAATGGTCCCTGTCAATATTGCCCATATCGAAG
>CAJQJX010000081.1 GCA_905478795.1 uncultured Flavobacteriales bacterium | reverse complement strand
GACGACAAAAAAGGCGAAAGGTTGCGCACCTTTCGCCTTCTTCAACAACATTTTCCTCTCGGAGCTTCGGGTATTGCCGGTTCAGCTTACCGCGAACTCTGAAAGCTCTTCTCTTAGACGCTTCCGCGCATGGAAGATTCTACTCTTTACCGTTCCCATTGGAATGCCCAATTCTTCGGCGATTTCATCGTAGTGAAAACCATCAAGAAACATTGAAAAAGGACGGCGGAAATCATACTTCAACCTTGAGATGGCCGACTGGATGTCATCAATGTTGATCAAGGACGTCACCGAATCATGGTGGTAGTCCTGTCCTGAATTCAGGAAAAATTGATTCTCTGTCTGGTCGACGATGGTGTTCTGGAACCGCTTCTTCTTGTAGTTGTTGATGAAGATGTTCCGCATGATGGTGTACAACCATCCCTTGATGTTGGTTCCCTCTCTGAAGTTGTTCTTGTAGCGAAGTGCCTTGACAAAAGTCTCTTGCACCAAATCATTGGCATCCTCACGATCTCGGGTGAATCCCATTGCAAAACCTGAAAGGAAATCCTGGTGCGAAGTCAGGAGGTTGTTGAATTCAATCGTGGACATGTGTTCAATGTTGTGGCCCAAAGATTAAACAGAATCTTCATCTCCGCAATATTCTGTTCAACTTTTTTGAATAATTGATGAACAAAATGCCTCAAATCCGCTGTTTCCAGGCAAAACGTTTAATCGCAGACCCCAATGGGTCTACAAAACACATGTCAAAATGTTGGGAGGATCAGGTGCTCAGCAGCGCTCCGATCAAGGATTGCCCATTGCCATGGAGCTGGATGCTCGGGTCTGGAGTGTCCACATTCGCAAACACACGGCCTGCCAAATGGAACTTCAACTGGGTTCCCGAAGACTCTCTCAGTACCCGACGCAAGTAGTCGGGAACACCATTCTCTGCCGGAAACGTCGTGCAGTACGCCACACATTTCAAGGCGGGGAACTGGGTAGACATCTGAACCAGGTCTTCAAGGGGCACCGATTGTCCCAGGAACAAACTCCTATATCCTGCTTTTCGCAGTAAGAAATGCACCATCATCAAGCTGATGTCGTGAATCTCACGTTCTGGAAGGAACAGGGCAAACACGTCATCGTCATATCCAGCGTCCACTGGAGGAAGCTCATCCACAGCCCGGAACAACCGCTGGCGAATCAGGTTGCTCACGAAGTGTTCATGGGCAGGACAAATGGCACTCGTGAGCCACAGCATGCCAATTTCCCCCATAAAAGGGAGGTACAGCTTGAGCATTAAATCGCTCAACCCGCATTGATCCTCGTAGGTTTTTGAAACGCTTCGAAACAATTGCTCATCAAAGTTGAGCATGCTGATTTTCAGCATTCCCATCCAATGGTCTTCGCTTGTTCCCGTTGTACCCAAGCTGCTGATGGCCGCTTTGATTTCCCTCTCCTCCATGGAGGCGATTTTCGAAATCTTGTGGCCATTTTGATTCAGCAACCCCACATTCAGCAGGAGCTTCAAGTCCTCCGAAGTGTAGAAGCGAATGTTGGTAGAAGTCCGTCTCGGACTCAACAAACCATAGCGCTGTTCCCAAGCACGAATGGTATGGGCTTTGATCCCCGTGAAATGTTCGAGGTCCTTGATGGAAAATTCCTGCACTGATGCGGTCACGTTAGACAAACACACAGAAGCTGCGTTTGTTCACCAACAAGATGGTGCGGACCTTAGTTTTGACAGGCCCCTAGACCTAGCCCCTATGCCCACAATCCAACTTTTCGAAGACGGTCGCTGCATTCAACTGCACCCTTTCCACCTGATTGACGGTGTGGAAGGCGTCCGTTTTGGCGCATTCACACAACACGAGCGGTGGCACCTTTTGCTTCCCTTATTCGGTGAAATGGACCATTCCTCTGCAGCCCTTCAGGTGAATGCACGGTGGGTTCCCTCAGAAAGTTCGATCGATTTGCTTCGGGCTCTTCAACCGGGACAGCAATTGGTACAGGGAGATGATGTACTGGCGTTGTTCGAAAACCAACCTCCTTCAAGCGCCGTTTCTGTAGAAGCTTCAACCCCCCAGCAATTGCTCCACAACGCCAATGAATTGTTTGGCCTGTTAGAGGAGCAAATCTCAAAGGACGTCCACTTGCTGAGGTCTGAATGGTCACTTGAGCCTTTCGGCCCATCAAGTTCTACTGCCATTTTCGGACCGTCTGCTTCCTTTTTGGTGCACCCCTCTGCCGTCATCAAGGCCGCTACGGTGGACGTAGAACATGGACCTGTTATCGTAGGCCCTGGTGCAGTGATTGAAGCCGGAGCCCACCTGAAAGGACCATTGGTCGTTTGCGAAGGTGCTACTGTTCGCATGGCCGGACGCATCTCAGGCGCTACTGTCATTGGCCCTCATTGCAAAGTGGGAGGAGAAGTTTCCAATGTGAATTTCCAAGGCTGGGCCAACAAAGCCCACGACGGATTTCTAGGCAACAGCGTCATCGGCCGTTGGTGCAACTTGGGAGCCGGCACCGAATCCAGCAACCTCAAGAACACCTACGGTGAAGTGAGACAGTGGGATGCGCAAAGTCAACGTCTTCAAGGGACAGGCTTGCAATTCTGCGGCCTACTCATGGGAGACCACAGCAAATGTGGCATTGGAACCACTTTTAATACGGGGACTGTAGTCGACCCAGCCAGCGCCATTTTTGATGCTGGTTTTCCGCCCAAACACCTGCCGGCATTTAGTTGGTACAACGCACGGTCTGCCACTATGGAAGTTCAAGACCTCAGCCGCATGCTCGCTACAGCAGACAAGGTCATGGCCCGACGCGGGTTGTCTTTGACCCAAACGCAACGTGACAGGCTGTCACAATTGCATGCTGCTCGCGCAACTGGGAACTGAATCCCTGCCAACTTGACCCCCTCCGCTTTTGTTCCGGCCCTGTGGCCCGGTTTTAGCCACCCGCTCAACAATGCAAGAAAATCAACCGTTCCCCCAGCTCTTCAGTGACGACTCGGAAGACCACGTCAGCATTCCGCTCCTGAGTTCGGAGGATGAAGCTGCCATGGAGCGCGAGGATACCCCTGAGGTCCTCCCCATCTTACCGTTGCGCAATACTGTGTTGTTTCCGGGGGTCGTCCTTCCCATTAATGTGGGGAGAGACCAGAGCTTGCGTCTCCTGAAGGAAGCCCACAAAGGCGGACTCGACATTGGCGTCATGACCCAATTGGACGGGGAAATTGAAAATCCAGAAAGCACCGACTTGCACGAAGTGGGCACTGTAGCGAGCATCATGAAAATGTTGCGGATGCCCGACGGATCCAATACGGTTATCATCCAAGGAAAGAAGCGTTGTCGCAGAGGAGAAGTGATCGAAACCGAGCCCTACATGAAGGCCAAGGTCACTCCTTTTTCAGACGAAGAAGACGAGTGGAACGACAAGGAGCGCGAGGCACTTCAACAGAGTCTTCAGGAGATGAGCATGGAGGTCATCCAACACAGCCCTAACATTCCATCCGAGGCCGCCATTGCCATCAAAAACATTGACTCCCTGAGGTTTTTGGTGCACTTCATCGCTTCGAACATGAACGCCGAGAAGGCGCAGAAGCAAAATCTACTCGAAGTACCGGGCCTCAAAGCCCGTGTGGAACAAGTCATGGAGCTCTTGGGAGAGGAACTTCAAGTACTTGAACTCAAGAACGACATCCAAAGCAGGGTCAAGACCGATATCGAAAAGCAACAGCGGGAGTTCTTTCTGCACCAGCAGATGAAGCAGATTCAAGAGGAGCTTGGGTCGGATCCGCAAAAGGAAGACATCGCCGGAAAAAAAGCCCGGGCAGAGCTCAAAGACTGGCCCGAAAAAGTCGCAGAGACCTTTGCCAAGGAGCTCAGCAAATTGGAGCGGATGAACACGCAGAGTGCGGAGTACAGCGTTCAATCCAATTATCTAGACCTGTTGCTCGACCTTCCTTGGAACATCACCTCGGAAGACAACTTTGACCTGAGTCATGCTCAGGAGACATTGGATGCCGACCACTACGGACTGGAAATGGTCAAAGAGCGCATCATTGAGCACTTGGCCGTCTTGAAACTGAAGGGGGACATGAAATCGCCCATTATTTGCTTGTATGGACCTCCGGGGGTAGGAAAGACTTCGCTGGGCAAATCCATCGCTGAAGCGCTGGGTAGAGAATACGTCCGTATGTCCTTGGGTGGTCTGCGCGACGAGGCGGAAATCAGAGGCCACAGGAAGACCTACATCGGTGCGATGCCCGGTCGAATCATTCAAAACCTGAAGAAGTCAGGCACTTCCAACCCCCTGTTTGTTCTCGACGAGATTGACAAGCTCAGCCGCGATTCGCATGGCGACCCTTCTTCTGCCATGCTGGAAGTTCTGGATCCTGAGCAAAACAGCACGTTTTATGACAATTACTTGGAGCTCGACTACGACCTCTCCAAGGTGATGTTCTTGGCAACATCCAACTCTTTGGCCACCATTCAGCCTGCGCTGCGCGACCGCATGGAGATCATTGAGGTGACAGGATACACCGTTGAGGAGAAGGTCCAAATCGCCAAGCGACACCTCATCAAGAAGCATGTCAAGGAGACGGGCATCTCAGAAGAACAGATCGAGATCCCCGAGGAGACATTGGAGAAGATCTGTGCCGAGTACACCAATGAAAGTGGGGTGCGCGGACTGGACAAGCGCATCGCGAAAGTCGTTCGCCACCGTGCCGTTCAAGTCGCTATGGACGTTGAACACAAGGTTTCAGTGGCGCCGGAAGAGCTGATCGACATTTTGGGACCCTCTCACGAAAAAGAGCGCTACGAAGGCAACGAGGTTGCCGGCGTGGTCACCGGATTGGCATGGACACCTGCTGGCGGCGACATCCTTTTTATTGAAACCAGCGTGGTGCGCGGTAAGGGCAAATTGACCCTCACCGGAAACCTGGGGGATGTCATGAAAGAAAGCGCGGTGATCGCGTTGCAATACCTCAAGGCACACGCAGAGGAATTTGACCTCGACCCCAAAGTGTTCGACACCTGGGATGTGCACGTGCACGTTCCTGCGGGGGCCATTCCCAAGGACGGCCCTTCGGCAGGCATCACCATGCTGACCGCCTTGGCTTCCGTTTTTACCCAGCGCAAAGTCCGGAAATTCCTTGCCATGACGGGGGAAATCACACTGCGTGGTCAAGTGCTTCCAGTTGGAGGTATCAAAGAAAAGATCTTGGCTGCACGCCGCGCTGGCATTAAGGAAATCGTCCTGTGTGAAGCCAACCAGAAACACGTTGAGGACATCCAGGCACGATACATCAAAGGATTGCGTTTCCA
>CAJQJX010000080.1 GCA_905478795.1 uncultured Flavobacteriales bacterium | reverse complement strand
GATGGGCAGGTGATGGTCACCGTTGGTGGTGTCGTGTCGAAAATGTCGATCACCTGTGTCGCCGTAGCGTGGTTGTCACACTCGTCGCCCGCTGACCAGTGCAGCGTGTAGAATCCGTAGCAGTCGTCTTCGTGGAACACCGCGCTGGTCACGTGCGTGGTCACGTGGTCGTCACAGTTGTCGGTCACCGTAGCGCCGCCCAAGGCTTCCCACTGGGCGTGCGTGTAACCCGCATAGTGAGGGCCGCAAGGGGCCTCCGTATCCGTCACATGGATCACAGGATCGATGATGTCCTTCACCTCAATGGTCTGTGTGCAGGTCGCTGTAGCTGTCAAGCCGCAGGCGTCGGTGGCCGTGGCAGACCAGGTCCGCTCGATCACGTAGCAGCCCGCTCCGTCGGTGTGCGTCACAATGTCAAAGGACACAGGCTCGCTCACCTCGTAGTCGCAGTTGTCGTCGCCCGTAGCGGTGGCTGACCCCAACGCCGCAACTGTCGTGTTGGAGTAGCAGTCCGCATCGGAATACACAATCGTATCTGATGGGCAGGTGATGGTCACCGTTGGTGGTGTCGTGTCGAAAATGTCGATCACCTGTGTCGCCGTAGCGTGGTTGTCACACTCGTCGCCCGCTGACCAGTGCAGCGTGTAGAATCCGTAGCAGTCGTCTTCGTGGAACACCGCGCTGGTCACGTGCGTGGTCACGTGGTCGTCACAGTTGTCGGTCACCGTAGCGCCGCCCAAGGCTTCCCACTGGGCGTGCGTGTAGCCCGCGTAGTCAGGGCCGCAAGGCGCTTCCGTATCCGTCACATCGATCTCCGGAGCAATGATGTCCTGGACCATGATGGTCTGCGTGCATTGGTCGGTTAAGGACTGATCGCAAGTGTCTGTAGCAGTAACTGACCAAGTGCGCTGAATCGTGTAGCAACCTGCTCCTTGAGTTTCGGTTACAAGGTCAAAATGCACAATGGGACCTACCTCAAGGGCGGGTGATCCTGTCGAAGTTTCGACCGCCATGCCCAGTGCCCCAACAGTAGTATCGCTGAAGCAATCTTCGTCAGAATACACCGTAGTATCGGCAGGACAAGTCAGTGTTAAGGTCGGAGTTGGAGGATTGTACTCCGTTACTGTAACCTCTGCTGTGGCTTCACAATCGCCGTCGGTGACGGTCACAGTGTAGACGCCGGCACACAGATGGTCAATAGAGGTGGTCGTGCTGCCATTGCTCCAAAGCACATCGAAAGTGCCAGACCCTCCTTCAACCGATACAGAAGCAGTGCCTTCACAAGCTCCTGGACAACCCGCGCTGGTCGATGTCACCATCAATTCCAAGGAGGTTCCTTGCTCGATGGTCACGGAACTCGACCCCGAACACCCGTTGGCGTCGGTGACCGTAACGTCGTAAGTACCTGGGCACAAATTGTCCCGGTCCTCGGCTGTGGAGCCATCTGACCACAGGTAGGTGTATGGTGCTTCTCCATGGGATGCCGTCACATCGGCCAAACCATTGCAAGAGCCAGAGCCGTTGCAGACATTCCCGTGTGAGTCAACATACCCTACCAATGTGAAGGGACCGAAAGTCTCTCCGATGTATTGGTGGCCGCACGTGGCGTCAATGGTACCATGGTGATCCCAGTCCCCCACATGGGTCCACATCATGGGATCGTTGTGCTCGTGATCTTCGTCCGTGTGGTTGGAGTTTGATACGTTGAACGTATAAGTCTCGCCATTCTGCAAGGTCCAAGCACCATAAGTGTTGTCGTGGTAGTCGTATGCGCCGCCCCAAACCCCATCTGGGCCTGTATACAACACCGTAAACTCATAGAGGTAGCCTTCGCAGACACATTCTTCTTCCTCGCCATCGCAGTTGGTATCGGGCTCAGTAGTGACGGCGACCGTCACAGTAGCTGGGTTGTCTTCTACGACCACATCGGTGGTGGAAGAACATCCATTGGCGTCCGTTACTGTGACCTGGTAGGTGCCTGCGCACAGGTTGTCGCGGTCTTGGGACGTAGCACCGTCGGACCAGAGGTAGGTATAAGGAGCCTCGCCATTGGATGCGGTAACATGGGCTGTCCCATTGCACCCTGCATTATTGCCCTCGCCTGAAACGCCGCACTGTTCGCCTTGGCCATCGGTGTATCCGATGATGTAGAAGTTGCCTTCGGTATCCCCCACAATGTTCTGGGAGCAAGAGGTGTGAATCTCTGTCTCATCTCCACCGTTGGTGTACATGTAAGACTTGGACTCGAAGTCTCCTCCAGACAGGTTTTCTGCAGACACATACAGGACATCTCCATACTGCACGTTGGCAAACGTCGCCACCAAAATGGCGGAATCGTCGTCGTCGTCATAGGCGGTCACCGTCGCTCCGGATGGACCGATGTACTCCACCGTGAAGCTCCGCATCTTGCCCTCGCATTCACAGTCAGTTTCGGGTGGCGTTGGTGGTGGACCACAGGTCGTGTTGGGCTCTGAGGTCACCGATACATGAATGGCAGGAGTGTCGTCTTCTACGACCACATCTGTGGTGGAAGAACAGCCATTGGCGTCCGTTACTGTGACCTGGTAAGTGCCTGCGCAAAGGTTGTCGCGGTCCTGGGACGTAGCACCGTCGGACCAGAGGTAGGTGTATGGAGCCTCGCCATTGGATGCGGTAACATGGGCTGTTCCATTGCACCCTGCATAATTTCCTTCGCCTGAAACGCCGCACTGCTCGCCTTGGCCATCGGTGTATCCAATGATGTAGAAGTTGCCTTCGGTATCCCCCACAATGTTTTGGGAGCAGGAGGTGTGAATCTCTGTCTCATCTTCACCGTTGGTGTACATGTAAGACTTGGCCTCGAAGTCTCCTCCAGGTAGGTTTTCTGCAGACACATACAGAACATCTCCGTACTGCACGTTGGCAAACGTCGCCACCAAAATGGCGGAATCGTCGTCGTCGTCATAGGCGGTCACCGTCGCTCCGGATGGACCGATGTACTCCACCGTGAAGCTCCGCATCTTGCCCTCGCATGCACAGTCGGTCTCAGGTGGAGGCGGTGTTGAACCGCAGGTCGTGTTGGCCCCTGTGGTCACCTCGACCAAGATGGTTTCAGAATTGTCTCCAACCTCCACGTCAATGGAACCTGAACAGCCGTGTGCATCTGTCACTGTGACGTGGTAAGTACCGGTGCACAAATCGTCGCGGTCTTCCGAAGTTGCACCGTCGGACCACAAAAAGGTGTAGGGAGCCTCACCGCTGGTAGGAGTGACATCGGCCACTCCATTGCACCCGGTTGAACCGCCGCAAACGTTGCCATTGACGTCTACAAATCCGATCAGGGTGAAAGGTCCGTAGGTCTCTCCGATGTGGCTTTCACCACAGGTCTGATCATAGGTGCCATAATGTTCCCACGAACCATCATAGGTCCACATCATGGGATCGTTGTGCTCGTGATCCTCCCCTTCATGGTTGGAGTTGGACACATTGAATGTGTAGGTCTCTCCGTTCTGAAGCCACCACTCGCCGTAGGTGTTGTCATGGTAGTCGTACGCTCCGCCCCAAACACCGTCGGGACCTGTGTACAACACTGTGAACTCGTAGAGGTACCCGTGGCACTCGCAACCGCCTGGCGCTAAGCCACAAGACGTGTTGGGCTCGGTGTCGACTTCAACCGTGATGGAGCAGTCATCGTCATGGAAATCCTTGTCCTCTGTATGTGCACCACTCTCGCTAAATCCATCCGCAGATGACCTGTTTGAAGAGGCCAACACAACCCCGTCTTCAGGGATGGTTTCTGTTTCGAAGGTTGACCCCGCCAGGGAAGCATCCTCTTCAATTCCTTGGAAGAAACTGAATGCTTCGGTGTAAGAAAAAGATGGGGAGGCTGAAGAGCTAGAATAGATGGCTACCGCAGACAGGATAGCCGTGCTAAGCAAGGAAAGTTTCATGGTTGAGAATTTGGTCCGTGAGACAGTTTTGGCGACTGCGCTCAGGTCTAAAAATAATCAATTCGCGACGATAATGAACACCCCAACTCCCTGAAAACCAATAAACCACAACCAAAAGTCACGGCTTTATATTTCTCGTCGTTATTTACTTAATGTAGGTCTGCTCCTACATGCTTTTCAGAGTCTGTTCTACAGATTATACGCTGCACAAAAAATTGCGGAACAACCTCCTTTTGGAAATCTGTAAGCCGTTCAATGTGTGGATAGGACAACAACATCGGTCATCTTTGCTCTGCTTATGATTCACTACAACCCTCGCTCTTGGTTTGGCCTGATTTTCGAATTTCATCGCAGCGATACGTTTCGCAAGATGATCTGGGTGCTCCTTTCCTATGCTGCGTACGTGACAGGTCTGACATGGGTGGAATTGGAGTACAGCGAATACTTTGCTTTCCTAGATACAGTGGTCGTGCACTCGTTACTTGGCTTCATCATGGGTCTGCTCCTCGTATTCAGAACCAACACCGGATATGACCGCTGGTGGGAAGGGCGCAAGCAGTGGGGAGCCCTGGTCAATTCGACACGGCATTTGGCCTATCAGTTGGCAGCGCTGCTCCCGGGAGAAAGACATGTTGAAGACCGGGCTGCCTTGACGCGCTTGATTGCAGCCTACCCTTCTGCCCTGAGGCACCATCTGCGTCGCGCAGAGCCCCAAGAGATATTAGACCGCATCACGGCCGACAGCCCCAATGGCTTACAGGCCTCCGACCTCTCGTCCAACCAACCGCAGCACATTCCCAACGCCATCGCAGCCGAGTTGTATCGGCGCATCGTTCAATGGAACCGTACTGGAATCATCACCGGTGAGATGCTCATCAACCTCAATGCAGAGCTGGCTAGGTTCACAGACATTACCGGAGCTTGTGAGCGCATCCTCAAAACCCCCATCCCATACGGGTACAGCCTTTTCATCAAGAAATTCATCTTCGCCTATACTGTAACACTGCCCTTGGGCTTGGTCAACGAGTTCAGCTGGTGGACCATTCCTCTGTCCACTTTCGTGCTGTACGTTTTCGGATCCCTCGAGCTGCTCGCCGAAGAGGTCGAGGAGCCTTTTGGTGTGGACGCAAACGATTTGCCGACTGACCCGCTGGCCAAAACCATGCGCCACAACGTGAGCGAACTGCTCGCCTAATCTGTATGGCGATCCGCGCAGGCTGTCAGAGCAAGTAATCCATGCTCGAGAAGGTCGAGTGCCGACCTGACACCACGCCTTCGAGCATGTCCTTGCGTCCCTCGCTGCACGCCACCAGTGTCCGGATGCTGAACGACCGCAAAGCGGCACGCACCGACAAGGTGGCCACGGCACTGTCCTTGCGACCCGTGAACGGCAAGGCATCGGGGCCACGCTGGCAACTGGCGTTGAGGTTGACGCGGCACACCTGGTTGACGAGTTGATCGATGACCTTACCCATCGCTTCGGGATTCTGAGAGAAGACGCTGGCCTGCTGGCCGTAGTCGCTCTCGGCGATGTCCGCCATGACCTCTTCAATGTCCTCGAACTCGATCACGGGACACACTGGTCCGAACTGCTCCTCGCGGAAGATGGCCGCAGCGCGGCTCACAGGAAACAGGATGGCCGGGAAGAAAATCGCGCCCGCTGTCTCTCCGCCCTTGGCATTGATGACCTTGGCTCCCATCTCAACCGCCTCATCCACATAGGCCTGCATGGCCTCCACCTTTCCTACCTCAGGAAGCGGCGTAATGTCGGAGTCTGCAAACGGCAGTCCTGCGCGCAGGCGGTCGGTCGCTGCTGCGAACTTCTCCAAGAACTCTGCCCGAACGTATTTGTGCACATAGATGACTTTGAGCGCCGTACACCGCTGCCCATTGAAGCTCCATGCACCACTGACACACTGGTTCACGGCCAAATCCAAGTCGGCATCGGGCAAGATGATGGCCGGGTTCTTGGCTTCCAATCCCAGCACCTGGCGCACGCGATTGGGCTTGGGGTGGTGATTGATCAAGGCGTTGCTCGACTTGCTGTTGCCAATGAGTGCCAGCACATCGACGTGCCCACTCTTCATGATGGGCGCAGCGAGTTCACGGCCCCGTCCAAAGACGATGTTGATGACGCCTGGAGGGAAGCAATCGCGGAACGCTTCAAGGAGGGGGGTGATCAGGAGAACGCCATACTTGGCGGGCTTAAATACGGCGGTATTGCCCATCAATATGGCGGGCAAGAGCACGCAGAACGTCTCGTTCAATGGGTAATTGAAAGGTCCCAAGCACAGCACCACACCCAGCGGTCCCCGTCGGATTTGCGCCAGCGTGCCTTCCACATTGTGGATGTGGCTGCCCTCACGGTGTAGCTTTTTGTACTCTACAATGGTTTCGCGCAGATAGTCTACGGTGCGCGTGAACTCCTTCACGGCATCCTTCTTGCGCTTGCAGATCTCCCACATCAGAAGCTTTACCACCACCTCGCGCTGCTCGACCATGCGGTCCACGAATTTCTCCATAGCGGCGATGCGGTCTGCGGCCGGCATGGTGGGCCATGCGCCGCGGCCATTGTCATAGGCTTTGCGGGCTGCGGCCAAGGCCTCCAACCCTTGCTGCTCCTTCAATTCTGGTGCCGAACCCAAGAGCACCGGCTTTTCTACTCCATTGACAAGCGTCCGAATCGGGCTGTACACCTGCGCCATAGCACCGTTCCACGCCTTGAGCTGTCCGTCTATCAAATAGGTTTTGTGGTGCAAAGGGTCGGTGAAGGCGTCCTTGGGATCAAGAAGGCTATCCTGGGCGGTCATGGCGTGCGTCATGCACAAATAACCCCGCTCACCTGCATTCGGTTCACTGCCAATCAAGAAGAGCCAAAACTGCAGCCAGAGCGCTTCCAAAACCCATGATCACAGGAATCCGAATTCCCCCACCCTATTCTCGATTTCCCTTACGACCTTCGCACTGCGAAAACGTTCGCGCGAGGTCCCGTAGCTCAACTGGATAGAGCATCTGCCTTCTAAGCAGACGGTTTCGGGTTCGAGTCCCGACGGGATCAC
>CAJQJX010000079.1 GCA_905478795.1 uncultured Flavobacteriales bacterium | reverse complement strand
CCGACGTTGGTTTTGAGCCACAACAAAACATTGGCCTCACAGCTATATAGCGAGTTTAAAGAGTTCTTTCCGGACAACCTCGTCGAGTATTTCGTGAGCTATTACGACTACTATCAACCCGAGGCCTACATCCCCTCGTCAGGCACCTATATCGAAAAGGACCTGGCCATCAATGAAGAGATTGAGAAGCTGCGCCTCTCGGCCACTTCCGCGCTGCTGAGTGGCCGCAGAGATGTGATTGTGGTGGCCTCCATCAGTTGTATTTACGGCATTGGAAATCCGGTTGAATTCCACAAAAGCGTCATTGAAGTCCAACAAGGCCAAGTGATCAGCAGGAATGCTTTGCTACACCGGCTGGTCGAAAGCCTGTACCACAGAACACGCGGAGAGTTCAACCGCGGATCCTTCAGGGTGACGGGTGACGTTGTCGACGTCTTCCTGGCCTATGCCGACCATGCCGTTCGCATCCACTTTTGGGGAGACGAGATTGAGCGCATTGAGACCATCAACCCCGAAACCGGACAGGTCTTGCATGGTTTTGACAGCCTGCGCATTTACCCCGCCAACTTATTTGTCACCGGCAAAGACACCCTCCATCAGTGTATTTGGGAGATCCAGCAAGACATGGTCAAGCAGGTGGAATGGTTCAACAGCCAAGGGCGCTTCATTGAAGGAAAAAGGCTAGAGGAGCGCACCACCCACGATCTGGAAATGATGCGGGAGCTTGGTTTCTGCAATGGCATTGAGAACTACAGCCGGTATTTCGACCGCAGGGAGCCCGGGCAACGCCCATTCTGCTTGCTGGACTATTTCTCGGATGACTTCTTGCTCGTGGTGGACGAAAGCCACGTGACCGTGCCTCAGGTTGGGGCCATGTACGGGGGAGACCGGTCGCGGAAAGTGTCGCTCGTAGAGCATGGGTTTCGCCTGCCCTCCGCATTGGACAACCGCCCGCTGATGTCCGAGGAGTTCGACAGCATGGTGCACCAAATTGTATACGTGAGTGCCACCCCTGCCGATTATGAGCTGGAGAAAAGCGAAGGTGTGGTGGTGGAGCAACTCATTCGACCGACAGGCTTGCTGGATCCTCCCATCGAAGTGCGGCCCTGTAAAAACCAAGTAGACGACCTCATCGGTGAAATTCGCAAAACGATTGAAGCTGGTGACCGCATTTTGGTCACCACTTTGACCAAGCGCATGGCTGAGGAGCTGTCGCGTTACCTGGACCGGCTGCGCATCTCCTGCTCCTATATCCATTCGGAGGTAAAAACACTGGACCGCATCGAGATCATCCGCAACCTCAGGGAAGGGGTGATTGATGTGCTCGTTGGCGTGAACCTGCTCCGAGAGGGGCTCGACCTTCCTGAGGTCTCCTTAGTGGCGGTTATGGACGCCGATAAAGAAGGATTCTTGAGGTCCAATCGATCACTGACCCAAACTGCAGGCCGTGCGGCGAGAAATGTGGACGGCCGCGTGCTGATGTATGCCGACAAGGTGACCGATTCAATGGCCCAGACCATCGAAGAAACATCCAGAAGACGCGAAAAACAGGAAGCCTACAACAAGGAACACGGCATCACTCCCCAGCAGGTGAAGCGTTCTACAAAGACGGTCTTTGAGCAAAGTGAGCTCATAGAGGAACGGCCTTCTCCCATCGCAGCGGAACCTGCAGTTTCTGGGGTTGGCATCCTAGAAGACCCAGTAGTGGCGGGTTATGTAAAGGCTAAAGACCGCAAAGCCATGGAGAAACTCATGGCCCGAACCCGCAAGGAAATGGAACGTGCCGCCAAGGAGCTCGCCTTTATGGATGCTGCCAGATTGAGGGATGAACTCTTTGCTATGGAAGGTGCTGTGGCCAATTGGCCTGATTGAGCCACCTTGCAACCGAAAGAGGCATAGGAGCGTCTTTCACCTACCTGCAAGTAGATACTCATCATGAATAATGTCCTTTGCTCACTGAGCGCCTGCCTTTTCTTGGCGCTTTCACCCTCTTCTTTCGCACAGGTCTCCCGCGGAGGGGCCCCATTCTGGAATACCCCTGGGACCTCCATCTCAAACCCGGCATGGCCTGTGCACCGCATGCCCGCCATTGATCTGGAGGAGATCAGGTCTGCAGATGCTGTAACAGACCCGGTCAAAAGTGCACCTTGGAGGTTTGGCGAGGAATTCGCGGTGGACATCAGCTTGACAGACGGCCAGTGGCTCAACATCAATGGCACCGCGGTGTGGAGAACACAGATTCAAGCACCAGGAGCATTGGCCATGAGCCTCTCTTTTTCTGAATTTGCTGTGCCCAAAGGCGGCAAACTGTTCATTTGGAGTACCGACCGCTTGGAATTTTTGGGTGGGTTCGATTACCGCAACATGAAGTCGTGGGGCGGACTCGCCACGGGCCTTGTTGCCGGTGATGCTGTGGTGGTTGAGCTCCAAGTGCCCACGGGCATGGAGGATGCTGTTGCACTCCGCATCGACCAAGTGGTACACGCTTACCGTGACATTGCCGGAAAAGCCGCCATCGTGGCCGAAGCCCTGAACGAACAGCGCGGTCCATTTGGCAACAGTGGTGATTGCAACATCAACGTAAACTGCCCCGAGGGCGCCACCTGGCAGTGTGAGAAGCGGTCTGTTGCACTGATTGTACAAGGCGGGTTTGCAGTGTGCACAGGAGCATTGGTCAACAACACCGCGCAAGACGGCGCCCCCTTGTTTTTGACCGCCAATCACTGTATCGGCGGCAACGTAGGCAACTGGACCTTCTACTTCAACCACGAAACAGAAGGCTGTGAAGGCAACAGCGGCCCAACCAACCAAACGGTCAGTGGAGCTGAACTCTTGGTGAGCAGCGGCGCCTCAGACTTCGGACTGTTGCTCTTGGACGAAACACCCCCTGAAGACTACAATGTGTTCTTTGCTGGATGGGACGGGACGGACGCCGAAAACGTTCAAAACGCGACCGGCATTCACCACCCTTCAGGTGACCTCAAAAAGATCTGCATCGAAGAGGATGCCCCCTACCATGACAATGCTGCAGGCGCTGCCGTTTGGTGGATCGATGCCTGGGAAGATGGTGTTACTGAGGGCGGATCATCCGGCTCGCCTTTGTTTGACCAGAACCACCGGATCATTGGCCAGCTCTACGGAGGAGCGGCAGCGTGCTCGGGGAACATCAACAACGGCCAATTTGACTACTATGGCCGCATGGGTGTCAGCTTCAACAACGGCATCACCGATCACTTAGACCCCTTGGGGCTTGGCGTTGACGTGTTAGACGGATACCCCAGCGAGGGCTGCGTGACCAGCTTTGAACTCGACATGGGCATCGGCATCGCGAGCGCTCCCGAAGGCGTTCTGTGTGGTGGCGGAGAGGTCACCATCGAAGTGGCCCTGAGCAATTTTGGCACCACATCCCTGACTTCTGCCACCATCGGTTACACCGTGGA
>CAJQJX010000078.1 GCA_905478795.1 uncultured Flavobacteriales bacterium | reverse complement strand
AATCCCTTGGGACGCGCACCATGCTGCGACTTCTGCATCGCGTTGTACGGGGTAGGGGGCGTAATCGCGGTTTGCATAAACGGCGGCTACATGATGCCCTACTTCCTGTAAATCAGATATGGTGGCTTGCAAGGCTTGCAGCGGTTGGCCATGGGCCGCAAGGAGTCCTCCACCCTGGGTCGCGTATTCGCTTTGAACAGATTTGAGCTGATGATGTATGAAGCCAACCCTCCTGTCGAGCGAAGACAACCGGTTGAGAATGTGTTGGTCAAAACAAAAGAAACCGACGACGGGATGGCCCGATTTTCGGGCAGCTTCCAAGCCTTTATTGTCTTGGATGCGGAGATCCCTTCGGTGCCAGAAAAGAGAGACGTCAGACATATTGGTTGGGACTAGAATGAGGCGGCCCGGGGTTTCCCCCGGGCCTCCAGCAAATCAAACGTGATCATAAACACCTTACTGATCATGAATTCCTCGTTTGGAATTGTAGGAAGAACCAAACGGAGATTGAAAAGTTCAAACGGGCATCAGTTTTCTTCAAAAAAGAGCGGTTTGGACCCGAATTGAGCCAAAATCAGGCAGAAATGGCGTCGAACAACGCTTTTTCTAAAGAAGAGAATTCAAATGAATAGCCGGCTTCAAGCAGGCGCTCGGGCCGCACTTTGTGAGACGCGAGGAGCGCCTCGGCGGCTTCGCCAAACCACAACCGCAATGCTGCGGCAGGCACATTTGGAAAGAAATGCGGCCGATTTAACACCCCCGCCAATGTTCTACTAAACTCCCTTTGAGACACAGCTTCTGGTGCCACTGCATTGTAAGGGCCATGCCACTCGGGGTGGGCCAATGCCGCCATCAAAAGACCGACAAGGTCATCGATGTGAATCCAGCTTTGGAATTGCTTGCCAGATGCGAGGGGTGCTCCTAAACCAAACCGATAGATGGGCAACAAGCGCTCAAGAACCCCGCCTTTTGCGCTCAAAACCAATCCAATTCGAAAGGTGACATGACCGCCGCCGAGGCTGCCCAAATCGGCTGCTGCGTCCTCCCATTCTTTGACAACATCGGCCAAAAACCCCTCGCCTGGTGGAGAATGCTCGGTCATTAAGTCTGCACTGTGACCGTATAGACCGACAGCACTGGCAGAAATAATGCGTGGCGCCAGATGGGCCGTTTCACACTCCTGTTTGAGCAGGTTCAGTGCTTTCGTTCGGCTTTCTCTGATGCGCACCCGTGTGTCAGGAGTCCAGCGCTGGGCAACGGGCTCTCCAGCAAGGTGGATGATGTGGCTGACTCCCAGAAGCGCATCTGGGTCGACGTGCCCGTCGGAGGGGGACCATCCAAAAGCCTTGACGGTGCATCCTGCGATTGCTTGAACCTCCGTGGGCCTTCTGGTCAAAACATGGATGGGCCTGTCCGGTTCCGCTTCATGCAGCCTGAGAATCAAGGCGGAACCCACCAATCCAGAGGCACCGGTGATCAATATGGGAGATGGTCTGGACAATGTGGAAGTATGAGGACGGCTATAAGGGGAACCAATGGGCATTGAATAGGTTCAAAACGAAAGTATAAGATTCGTCGACCAAAAGAGAGATAGTTCAATTAAATAGGTGTTTAGTGTAGATGAATTCGTATTTTTAAGGGATAGACTGACGTTGTGTCTCACGCTTTGACCTTCATTCGCTCCATAGCGCTCGCCTTGTGCTGGTTCACCTGTGCCATGACACCGATGGCTGGGCAGGGCAATTGCGTCGCCGGCTTGATCAATGACACATGGCCCTGCAGCCAAGTCGAGTTGTGCGCCCAAGTGCCCAACATCATGACAGGTGGGAACACCACAAATGACGTTTGGGGTTGGACCGATCCTTTGGATGGCCGAGAGTATGTCTTACTTGGGAAGCGCGATGGGACTTGGATGATTGACATCACCGTGCCTTCAACACCGCGTGTAGTGGGGCAATTGCCCTCTTTGGGAATGGCCAACAGCTTGTGGCGCGATGTCAAGGTGATTGGAAACCTCATGCTGGTGGTGAGCGAGGTCATCAATTCGAGGTTGCAGGTGTTTGATCTGACGCGATTGCGTGACCATACCACCCCTGGCCCAGCGATTACATTTTCTACCGACACCATGCTGCTGGGGTTCTCCAAGGCCCACAACTTGGCCACCGCACCGGATGTGCCAATGGCCTATGTATGCGGCATCAACGGAGTGGGGGGATTGCTCGCCTACGATTTTAGCGATGTTGATGCTCCCGTTATTGCAGGCAGTTGGGACGAGGCGTACGTGCACGATGCCCATGTGGTGCGGTACAACGGCCCAGATTCAACCCATCACGAAAGTTTGATCGCTGCTGCATGCTGTGCGGGCGACTTTAAGTTGCTCGACCTCACGGACCCTCAAGACATCCATGTGATTTCCAGTGCGGTACACCAGCCCCACGGGTACATTCACCAGGGTTGGTTTTCCGCAGATCAGCGCTATTTCTTCTTGGGTGACGAAACCGATGAGACAGGAGGCTTGGTCGACCACACCACCACATATGTATGGGATGTGTCGGACTTGGAAAACCCCATATTGCTTGAGGGAGTAGACCTTGGGACAACGGGTACGGACCACAATCTTTATGCGCGGGGTGACTTCCTGTTTCAAAGCAACTATTCCGATGGTTTCAGAATGCAAGCGTTCGATTCAGGAGCCCCTGATGCATTGCTGTCTGAAATGGCGCATTTTGATACCCAGCCTGAGATTGAAGGGCCAGGTTTCTCTGGTTCTTGGAGCAATTACCCCTTCTTTGATTCTGGCACGATTGCAGTTTCAGATCAAACCGAAGGGTTGTTTTTGATCAGGACCACCTTTACGAGCGTCTGGCCCGAGTTTCTGTCGGTATGTCCTACCGATACCATACGCATCACGTTGACATTAGACTCGTGCATTTCAGGCCCTGTGGCCCTTGAACTTCCCGAGAACATCACTTGGGCTTCGGTGGACAGTTTGCCGGGTTCGGGCGATTGGCCCATAGAGCTTGCCGGTTTCGACTGGACGGATATGCAAGGCGTGACGCTGCGCGTTTCGGGCAATGGATTGGTCCATGCTTGCCGCTTTTTTGCCAATGTTACCGATGATGCCATGCACTACCCCGATTTGGATGGGGATGGCTACGGCACCTACGATGGGGCGGTGCAAGGCTGCCGGCCCGGCCCCAGTTATGCCCACGTTGGGGGAGATTGCAATGACGCCAATGCAGACATTCATCCGGGCTTGGAGGATCCGTGCGATGGAGTGGACAACGATTGCGATCAAGGCATCGATGAGGACGGCATCACCCTTCCGTTTTACTTGGATATTGACGGCGACGGATTGGCAGGGTCTGCGGTATACTCCTCTTGTAACCCGCCTGCAAGTGCCTTCTCTGAGCCAGGACTGGATTGTAATGACCTCGATGCGACGATGTATCCGGGTGCGCCGCCTACCTTAATGGGAGTCGACAACGATTGCAATGGCTACATTTTGGGCTTGGAACAACTCGATGGAGGCTGTGCCGGGGATTTCAATGGGGACAATTACGTCAACATCCAAGATTTGCTGAGTTTCCTGAATGATTTTGGGAGTACCGGGTTTCTTCAGACCGACCTCAATTTCGACCAGCATGTGGGGTCTTCTGACCTTTTGCTCATGCTCGGGTTGCTCGGCAACGACTGCTAACTGGTTTCCCTCAGTCTGGGGAGGAATTGGGGTTTTCCTGCTTGCGGTGGAGTTCGGTATACAACCCATCTTGAGCAATCAAGTCGGCATGTGAACCGCGTTCCAAGACCCTGCCTTCGTCGAGGACAAGAATCAGATCGGCATCGCGCACCGTGGAGACCCTGTGCGAGACAATAATGGAGGTGCGCCCCTTCATGATGCGCTGCAAATTGCCCAGAATAATGGCTTCCGTTTCGGTATCCACTGCGCTCAGACAATCGTCAAAAATGAGGATGCGCGGTTTGCGCAAAATGGCGCGTGCGATTGAAATGCGCTGTTTTTGGCCTCCGCTCAAGTTGACACCGCGCTCGCCCAATAGCGTCTCGTAGCCCTTTGGAAATGCCACAATGTTATCGTGGACATAGGCGTCTTGGGCGGCTTGTTCTATGTCGCGAGGCTCAGCGCCATCTACGCCAAAGGCAATGTTCGAGGCGATGGTGTCCGAGAAGAGAAAGACATCTTGAGGTACATATCCAATGGCTGCCCTGAGGCTCGGGAGGTGGAGATGAGAGAGGGGGTGGCCATCGACCTCCACCACACCGTCTGTTGGGTCATAGAGCCGGGCCACGAGTTGAGCCAGGGTGGTCTTTCCACTTCCTGTTCGGCCAATGATCGCCAGCGTCTTTCCGGGTTCAAGGTCAAAGTCGACTCCGT
>CAJQJX010000077.1 GCA_905478795.1 uncultured Flavobacteriales bacterium | reverse complement strand
GATTGGACCCCACTGATGCAGACACCCGCTACAATCTGAGTCTCGCCATGGCCATGCGCCAACAACAGCAGGACCAGGAGAACCAAGACGGAGAGCAGGACCAGGAGAACCAAGACGGGGAACAGGACCAGGAGAACCAAGACGGCGAGCAGGACCAGGAGAACCAAGACGGCGAGCAAGACCAGGAGAATCAGGACGGAGAGCAGGATCAGGAGAACCAGGACGGAGAGCAGGATCAGGAGAACCAGGACGGAGAGCAGGATCAGGAGAACCAAGACGGAGAGCAGGACCAGGAGAACCAGGACGGCGAGCAAGACCAGGAGAACCAAAATGGGAGTCAGGGCCAACAACCTGAACCCTCCGAACCCAAAGAGGGTCAGATTCAGCCTGCAGACGCGGAACGCATCCTTGATATGCTGGAGCGCAACGAAGCCGCAATTCGCGCCAAATTGCAGGCACAGGAAAATGCCAAGCGCCGCAAGGGCAAAAAGACCAAAATTGAAAAGGATTGGTGATGGGGATCATGAAGTTGAATACAGCCATGCAGGTTCCTTTTCAGCCCGCGCTGCGGATGGCTTGGAGGAATGCTTTAAGCACCTTTTTTGTTGTGCTTTCCCTGACCACGTCAGCATTTGCACAGGAATCGGCGACCGTGGTCGTGGACCGCAATCCGGTAGTGGTTGGCCAAGCATTTCGCATCACGTTTGAATTCAAGGGAGCCAACGTCCAATTCAACAGCCCTCCGAAAATTGAAGGCCTGCGCTATCTGAGCGGTCCGTCCACCTCTTCCAGCACCCAAATCATCAATGGTGCCATGTCTTCTAAACGGGGGTACACATATTCTGCGGTGGTCGAACAACCCGGGACCTTGCGCATTCCCGCCTTCTCCTTCAAAACCAACAAGGGCCGGCTCCGCTCCGAAGCCATCGCCCTCAAAGCGGTCCCGCAGGGGAGCAAAGCCAGTCAACCTCCCGCACAGTTTGAAGCGGTCATTGAAACCAACAAGAAGAAGGTCCACCTCGGAGAGCCCGTTCGCGTTCAATACCGCATCTACAACCGCATGGATGCTGTAGATGTAAGGAACTACAGCTTTCCAGAGTTATCGGGAGTCTGGAAGGAAAACGTGGAGGGTGAAGACCCCCGTTGGGAAAACACCATCTTGGATGGGCGGCGCGTTCAAGTTGCCACGGTCAGAACAGACATCCTTTACCCCACCCGAACAGGGAATCTCGAGATCAGCGGATTCAATGTCGAGGCCCAAATGAGGGTGTCATTCTTCAATACCCGCCCTCTGAATGCCAATGCCAATGCTGTAAGCATAGAGGTCCTCCCTCTCCCATCTCCTATTCCAGCCTCTTCGTTGGGAACGTTCCGCAAGCTCACCGCAACCTGGAAGGCAGACGACAAAGCGGAAGCCAAAGCCAATGAAGCCATCAACATTACCCTTGAATTTAGAGGCAACGGAAACTTGGGCTTGATTGGCGCCCCAGAAATCAATTGGCCCAAGGACCTTGAAGTGTTTGATCCAGAAATTCAAGACAGGATCACCACAGACCTCGACGGCCAGCGCGGACGGCGAACATTGACCTACTTGGTGATTCCTCGAGCGGAGGGCTCTTATGAACTCTCTCTGCCCGAACTGTCCTATTACGACCATGGACTCGACCGCTTTGTGACGCTGAGCCCCCCTCCGATCGCTTTGAATGTGATCGGCAATGAGCAAGACGAAGGGCCCGCTTTTGGGTTCAACAGCAAAACCGACGTCACCATTTTGACACGGGATATGCGGTTTATCCGCACCGAAACGGATCTCAAACCACGGTCGCACCCCTTCTTTGGAGGCCCCCTTCACATGGCATTGTTAGGGTTTCCGCCCTTGGGTTTGCTCATGGGATGGGCCCTGCGACGTCGCAAAATCAGAGAGGGCCGCAACCCCACTCTTTTGCGCAGACGTCAATCCAGAGCCGGTTTGAAACAGGCTCTGATGCAGGCCAAGAAAGGCGCATCTAGCTTTGACGAATTGGGGCAAGCTGCCCACGAATTTCTGCAAGGCCAATTGGGCATCTCCAGAAGCGATGCAGGCATGGAAAAATACAGGGAAGCGCTCTCTGGACACGATGGCCAAACTCAAAATGAGTGGCTCTCGTTGATTCAAACGCTGGACCAAGGCCGATTTGCTCCAGGCGCACCTGACGTTGCCGACGTCGCCGATAGGCTCGAGTCCGCGGCAAAAGCATTGGAATCAGAACGCCCCGCCGAGGCTAAATCCAGCCCCCTTGTTTCTGTAGCCTTGTTGTTGTCGTTGTCTGCGCTCCCTGGCGTTTGTTGGTCTGCACCTGACGCTGTGGCTGCTCAAACCGCCTTTGCCGAGGGGAACGCCGCTTATTTAGAAGGTGATTTCGACGCTGCAGTGGCTTCCTACTTAGAAGTTGCTGAGGTCTGGACCTCATTCGAACTCGAGTATAACCTTGGCGTCGCCCACTACAAGTCGGGACGAATTGGCCCCAGCATTTTACACTTTGAAAGGGCGAAGCGAATTCTGCCCAGTGACGATGACCTTCATGCCAACCTCTTGCTCGCTCGTGCTGCGATTGTAGACCGTATTGAGGAGATGCCAGAGATTGCTTTGGCTCCATTGTGGAGAGAATTGACTGCTGCACATCGTTTGTGGACGTGGACTTTTGGATCCTTGGTGCTGTGGCTAATGGCGTTTGCGCTGCTCTTTCTGCGCATGACTTCCCAGGACTTGACCGTCCGCCGCAGTCTCGCCATTGTCGCCCCCATCTTGGGCATTGTGGCCTTATTCATGGGCTTCATGGGACGACAAACCGACCTGAGGAGTAAATCCAATGATGGCGCTGTGATTATGGCACCGCGGATTGAGGTACTGAGTAGCCCCTCAAACAGCAGTGAGTCCTCAAAACTGTTTGTCATTCACGAAGGAACAGTCGTTCAAATCCTGAGAACCGAGGGCTTGTGGCACCAAGTCAGGCTGGCCAATGGCAATACTGGGTGGGTTGAAAGTGAGTCTCTTACCTCAATTTAAGCAGCTCACGCCTGCGAATTGAACAACTGCATCTACGAAAGGTTACGTTGTAAGCAACCATCCCTAGGTATTCACCGTTTTCTTTGCGTTTGACAATGTTCCGACTCATTTCCTTTCTTCTTTCCCTAGCCATCTCCTGTTCGGTGGCAGGGCAAAATCAGCACTTTGAATGGCTCGGATTGGATGTCATGCCCCTCCCAACGGACAGCATTGACCTTATCCCCTACAGCGGAGAGCTGAACGACTTTAATGGCGGCTATGCTCTAGGAGATACCATCGGAGACTTTCACCTATGGTCTCTGAACGGCGATGATTTCATCCTTTCGAACGAAATCGACCCTGACAAACCAACCATCATCTTTAATGGTTCTGCTACTTGCGTGCGTTTCCAGAACGACTGGTCTACAGAAGCAGTCAACAACATCGTTGGCTGGGTAAACAATCACCTCAACGACTTCAACTGGATTCCAGTCTATGTAGCCGAGGCCCACGCTCTGGATATAGAAAACTGTCCCTCCAATTGCCCCGCGTTTCCCATTGCCGGACCCGATGGGCAGTATCGGAACCAGCACCGCATTGTGCAAGATCGTTATGACGCCGCTCAGGTCGTGATCGACTTTATGGGACCGGACTCTGACAATGAATGGGGCTTCCCTTGGGACGATATGCTCATCGACTCTCCGAACAATCTCATATACGAGAACTTCTTTTTGAGACCAGCTGGAATGGTGGTCATCAACTGTGACGGCATCGTTGTCCAACGTGCCGATTGGCTCGGCACTTTTCTCTCGGATATTCAGAACCAGTTGGCCTTGGAAATCCTCATGCAGGAGCCTTCAAATCTTGAGTTGAACTGCTTACTTTCATCCAACTCTGAAGACATTTGTGAAGAAGGCGCACCAGATTCAGATGGGGACGGAACATGCGATGCCTTGGAAATTGAATTGGGTACAGACCCCTTCAACCCCTGTGATCTTGGCTCAGAAGGCATGAATGACTCCGATGGCGATGGTGCTTGTGATGCGATGGAATTGTATTCCGGGACAGACTTTCAAGACGCCTGCGATCCATTCAATTTAGATTCTGACAACGACGGGTTTTGTGACATCGAGGAGGAGATTTTGGGATCTAACCCGAACAACCCTTGTTCTCCATCCTCATCCGACATCGATGGCGACGGCTATTGTGACTCAGAAGAGATCGCGATGGGATCCGACATGAATGACCCATGCAGTCCTGATTTTACGGACAGTGATATGGACGGCATTTGCAATAGCCAAGAGCTGTCCAATGGGTCTGACCCCAATAACACTTGCGATCCTTTGGGAGTGGATACCGATGGAGATGGCCTCTGCGACCAATTGGAATTGGTGATTGGATCGTCGATGAACGACCCCTGTTCTCCCTATCAAGCAGACAGTGATGGCGACGGTTATTGCGATCAATTGGAAATCATTGAGTCATGGGACGCCAGTGACGCCTGTATTCCAAACGACAATGACCTTGACGGCGATGGCTGGTGTGCCGGGATGGAAACCGCTTCTGGTTGGTCAGATTCCGACCCTTGTTTGCCCATCTCTACGGATACAGATGGAGATGGCTGGTGTGACATGGAAGAACTGCTCTTGGGATATGACGCGCAAGACCCTTGCTCTCCAGCAATCCTCGACACAGATGGAGATGGCTTGTGCGATATGTACGAAGTGCTGAACGGCTCTTCACCCTTTGCCGCAGAGTCCGTGTTATCGATCGGCCTTTTGGAAGGCAGCGGAATCACCATTGCCCCTTCTCCATTGGGTTTCAATGTCACCTGCAGCCATTGCCTTGGACAAACTTGGTCACTGCTCGATGCTGCAGGCAGAGAAGTTCAAGGGGGCGCATTGTCATCGTGGAACCCTTGGAATGCTCCCAAAGGGATTTATGTATTGAGCCTCCCCACCCTCGGCTTACACAGCCGTGTGGTCGTACAGAACTGATCGTTTTCTGATTGAGGGCCTTTGGTCCCGTAATTTGGTGCTGAGACCGCACCATGTCTGATCCTTCTCCATCAAGGAATGCATTGAAGCGCAGATTCAAGGACATCTTGGGTCTGTCCTTATCAGCTGGATTGGCACAGATTGCAGCAGTGGTGGCCTTGCCACTGCTTCAACGTTATTGCTACGGCCCCGTTGCTTTTGCTGACATGGCAGCCTATGCCCAGCTTGCAGGCATTCTTGGTGCCGTAGCCACCCTGCGCATGGACCTGGCCTTGGTCAAACAAAACAGTTTGGAAAATGCGAGGGCCACACTGTCCAATGGACTCAGGGCATTGGTGGTGACAGCTTTTGTGGCATTGGTGCTGGTTCTCGGACTGCAGAATTTTGGATTTGAAATGGGCTCCATACCCTGGCTTTGGTGCTTACTTCCATTGGGCGTGGTTGGGGTGGGCCTCAACGGCTTGGTGACAGGGTGGCTGTCACGAGAAGAACGCTTCCACAAGCTGGCCGTGGTCAGAGCAGGAGGCGGAGTAGCTGGAGAAGCCCTCCGCTTTGCAAGTGTGCCCCTGGGCAGCTTGGGGCTCATTGTGGGCCGGATCGCTGGACAGTGGTGCTCTGCCATTTGGGGCCTTCGCGCGCTGCATAACAGCTGGTGTTCAGCACCCCAAAGCACCCGTTCATCGAGGAAAACCGCTTGGAAAAACAGCCGAGCTTATGCCATTTTTACGACACCCGCCAACGTCCTTGCTATGGCGGCCAACGGGCTGTTCATCTTGTACCTTTTTGAGCACGGATCAAGCACCATTGTAGGTGCAGCAGGTGCTGGAATGGCTTACCTCACTGTTGCTGCGGGACTGGTCATTCGAAGCGTCAGCGACGTCTTCTTCAAACATTTGGATGACGTCCCACCGGAGACACTCTTGCGGCACTATACGGGCTGGGTTGCCGCCCTTATTGTGATTTCGTCTTTGGGGGTCTCCGTGCTGTGGGCCATCCCCGATCCATGGGTCACTCAATTGTTGGGAGACGCGTGGAAAGACATGCTCCCCATCATGCGCATCCTTGCGCCGTGGATGGTTCCATGGATTGCAGGATCTGCACTTTCAGGCATATTTCCTCACCTTGGAAAGCAATCGTGGACCTTGGTGTTGGACGCGTTGCACCTCGCCATGGTATCCGGCCTTATTTGGACCTTCGAGGTGTCCAGAACCCAAGACGTTCTCAGCGATGCAACAGCCCTGCTGCTAATCGGAGATTACACCGTGGTGCAAGCCAGCTTCTACACGGCGGCCATTGGGGTGGCTATGCTGGCCATCGCCCTCCGTAAAAACCGTTGAGCGGTTTACTGGTGTTGGTGCAGAAAATGCCCCGCCATATCGAGGCTCTGCTCTGCCGACGGCAACACCTCAATCTGCAGGTACTCATGGTGGTGCCCCTCTTCTGCCCCCTCCTCTTCTTTGCCCTCTGAATGGGCGTGGTGATGCCCGTGCCCCGCTTCGTCACTGCCGTCACGTGCCTGTTCGGCAAAGTAGATCTCGCACCTCACTTCTTGCAGGTGAAGGTTTCCATCGACGTAATATTCAAGGCGCAAAACACCTTTTTGTCGCTCATCTGTCCGCAGAATCACATAGCTCCCTGCCGTCCATTCATCGTCGGACATAAATGCAAACCTGCCATCCTCATACATCCTGATGCGGCGCGACTCCCCTTTGTTGTCAGAAATCACCCACTGCCCAGAAAGCTGTTCTACGAAGGGCGCCCCATGATCGGGATGCTCCACGGTGAGAACAGTCAACTGGGGCTCCGAAACCGCTCCCAAACAGAAGAAACAAAACGGCAGCCAAGCGGCATTTAAACTCCATCCAATCATGGCGCTAAATTAGGTCAGCGTCCAGTCGTAAATTGTGCGACCTCCACGGCGCATTGCGCCTGAACCGAGACGAACTGATGACCACCATCCACTCCTGCTTCCGATCCGCAGCGGCGCTGTCCGTTATGCTCCTTTCCACCCTCTTTGGAGAGGCGCAACTGGAAGGCAATACCAACGACAACCCGTTTCGTCAGCTGTACGATGTTTTGCCCACTCCCAACGCAGTGCGGACAGCAAGTGGTGCGCCTGGACACGACTATTGGCAGCAGCAAGTGGACTATGTGATGGACATCCGCCTCAACGATGCAACGCAACGCATCGATGGAAAGGAAACCATCACCTACATCAACAATTCGCCCGACGAGCTCCGCTATCTCTGGGTTCAGCTGGACCAGAACGTGAGGGATTTGGACAGTGATAGCCACATGATCAAGGAGGGCTTCATGGAAGACAGGATGACCTTTGATCGGGTGGCAGACCTTCAACCTGATTTTGACGGCGGCTTTAAAATCGAAGCTGTGAACGATGCGTCGGGACGCCCCCTTTCCCACACCATCAACCAGACCATGATGCGTGTAGACCTGCCCAAGCCATTGGCTTCCGGCGGGAAGTTCACCTTCCAGATTGATTGGTGGTACAACATCAACGACCGACTCGCCATTGGTGGCCGCAGCGGGTACGAGCATTTCGAAGAAGAGGACAACTACCTCTACACCATTGCGCAGTTCTTTCCACGGTTGTGCGCTTACTACGACCGCATGGGCTGGCAGAACAAGCAGTTCTTGGGGTCTGGTGAGTTCACGCTCGAGTTTGGAGACTACGATGTGAGCATTACCGTGCCGAGCGACCACATTGTTGGTTCGACGGGAGTGCTTCAGAACCCCAAAGAGGTGCTGACGGCTACCCAGCGTGCCCGTTTCGAGGAAGCCAAGACAGCAGACCGTCCGGTATTGATTGTGACAGAGGAAGAGGCGCGCGAAAACGAAAAGACCAAAGAGAAGGGCCTCAAAACTTGGCGCTACAAGGCCGAAAACGTCCGCGACTTCGCCTTCGCTTCCAGCCGAAAGTTCATTTGGGACGCCATGGCTGTGCCTTTGAAGAACAGCACGCCACTGGCGATGAGTTACTACCCCAAGGAGGGCAACCCATTGTGGGAACAGTACAGCACCGAAGCGGTCGCACAGACCCTTATCACCTACTCGGAATTTGCTTGTGAGTACCCTTACCCTGTGGCCATCAGCGTGCACACCAAGTGGATTGGAATGGAGTACCCCATGATCTGCTTCAACGGTGGACGACCCGAACCTGACGGAACGTACAGCGCCCGCACCAAGCACGGCATGGTGTCCGTCATCATCCACGAAGTGGGGCACAACTTCTACCCCATGATCATCAATTCTGATGAGCGCCAATGGACGTGGATGGACGAAGGCCTCAACACCTTTGTTCAGTACCTCGCGGAGAAGGAGTTTGACCGCAACTACCCCACCCGCCGTGGACCGGCGCGCAAAATCACCAACTACATGGGGGGCGATCCAAAGCGCATTTCTCCCATCATGACAAACTCGGAGAGCATCTTCCAGTTTGGCCCCAATGCCTACGGTAAGCCTGCTACCGCCCTGAACATCCTTCGGGAGACCGTGATGGGTCGTGAGCTCTTTGATTTCGCATTCAAGGAATACGGACGCCGCTGGGCATTTAAGCGGCCGTCACCGGCTGACTTGTTCCGCACCATGGAAGATGCCTCGAGTGTGGACTTGGATTGGTTCTGGCGTGGATGGTTCTACACCAATGACCACGTAGACCTCTCCCTCAAGGACATCCAGTGGTATCAGATCTCAACAGGTGATCCCGACGTGGAAAAGGCCCTGGCCAAGGCCGAAAAGGACGCTGAGCCCGCCGACATTTCTATGATGCGCGACGAGACGTACATCTCCGAAAGCCGACTTGAGGCGCGTCCTGAACTCAATGACCACTACACGACGGTGGATCCTTATGCCGTGATGGACATTGAGCGACAGGAATACAAGGATTATGTGGGCCAACTGGACGAAGACGAGCTTAAAATGCTGTCCTCCGGAAAACACTTCTATCAATTGACCTTTGAGAACATCGGAGGTCTGGTCATGCCTGTCATTGTTGGCTTCACCTATGAAGACGGCACGACCGATGTGCGCCGCGTACCCGTGGAGGTCTGGCGCAAGGGCGGAAAGGAAGTCACCAAGGTGTTCGTTACCCCGAAAGAGGCGGTTTCCATCACGTTGGACCCCTACCTCGAAACAGCCGATACGGACCTCACCAATAACGCTTGGCCGCGCAATGTGCGCCCACAGCGCATTGACCTCTACAACGACGCTACCCGTGGCTTTGGGCGCAACTCAAGCAACCCCATGCAGCGCGTTCGCGAGAACCAAGACTACATAGAATCGCTCGAGGACTGACCTGCATCAAGCAGGCCAGAAAGACCTTGCGATTTTAGCGCACGATCAAGGGCTTGCGGATGGTTTCTCCTGCGATGCTCATCTGAACGGTATACCGTCCGGGAGCCATTCCTTCCAATGACAACGTAAACGCTCCCGCCGATTGGCCCGAGCGCAAAGACCGTCCCATGGCATCCAGAAGACTCCAGACACAAGGCTGGTCTACCCCTCCTATGCGCACAGCGTCACTGGCTGGATTGGGCATCAACTGCAGGTCATAGCGGGGACGCTCCTGGATGCCGACCACCAATGACAGCGTATCGATGTCACCCAGGTCCAAAACGTAGTCGTCGCCAATTTGACGCACCGCACCATATACTCGGTAGACATCTCCTGGCGTAGGCCCATCTGCATCCTCATTGTTGCTGGGATCATCAACATCCACACCCACAATGGTGACTGTTCCGGTAGCATCGGATGCCGTCCAAACCCCTCCATCGGGCGCGGTCATTACAGTGACTGGATCTAGACGCGCACGTGTGCCTTCTAGGCTTTCATCCATCATCTCTGCTACCGTCACGCCCGTTCCCGCTGCGGTGGCGTTCCAATAATCCAAGAAGACATAATTGGTGATGTCCATGAGCTGGGTGTTGCCATCGGCTTCCACAACGGTGCCTGTCAACTCGAGGACATCCCCTACTTCCGGCTGCCGCGGGTCGTTCCACCACGGTGGGTTGGCATCGATGATCACATTGGGGCCGATGCACATCAAGCCATTCCACGCCCCATAATCATCCTGGATGTACCATACATCACCAAAATACTCGGTCACTTTGCCCGAAACGGTCACTACTTGACCTTCATATGGACTGGTGTCTTCCTGTCCTTGGACCTCGGCACAGGTCAATGTTTGGCCCTGGCCAGCTGCGCAGATCAAAAGCAGTGACACCATGCCAGCAGTTCGAGAGAGAGTCCCTTGTAATATCATGGGGATGAATGTAATCCACGGAAGTGAACAGCTAAGCTATCTTGGCTCCATGCGCACACTTATCCTGATCGGCTTTGGACTGCTCCTCTCCTTTTCTACCACCTCTCAAACCTCCATCAATTGGGAGGATGCCATTGCTGTGGCCCCCTCTGAATATGGGTACATCAACCTGAGAATGGTCTTGAATAGCGATGGCAGTCCTGTGATCTTACATGGAAAAAGTGGAACAACGGGCGGCCTGTATTGCACCCGATGGAACGGGGTCGACTTTGATGCCCCGGTAGCGATCACGAGCGAAACCGGCTTGTTCATCAATGATGCCGAAGGTCCAAGGATGGCGGTTTCTGGTGACCGGATTGCCGTGACGTATCAATTGTCAGGACAATGGGCGACTGGCGGCCGCATGGTGCTTTCCGAAGACGGTGGCGCCACCTGGGGGACACCGATTCCGACCTCTCCTGAAGCCACTGAGGACCACTTCATGCCTGTTCCTGCATTTGACGAAAATCAACAGCCTTGGGTGACTGTGAAGTGGGGATCAAGCCCCGTGTTGGAAGGGGCGCAGTTTTGGGATGAGGGCAGTGAAACCTTTCTGGCTCCGGTAGATGCTGGCCAACCCATGGATGGCGACGCGGTCTGCGAATGCTGCGCCTCCATGCCGTTTAGCCATGACGGCCGCAACTATGATGTGGTGCGCAACAACAACAGCAACATCCGGGACTTTTGGGTGGTCAGAACAGATGTGTCCGGCTCCTGGAGCGAGGCTTTGGACATCGATCCTACGAACTGGTCCATCAACTCTTGCCCAGCGTCCGAAGCCGAAACCTGCATCTTGGCCGACGGCACCCTCTTGGCGGTTTTCATGTCGGCTGCCGAAGGAGGCAGCAGGGTCTATTGGTCCACCGCCGACTTGGAGGCATGGAGCCTGTTGGATTCAGACCGCATTCAGCCAGGTGTTGACCAGGTCGAAAACAACCCCTCCGTCGACGCCGATGGGGACCACAGCGTCGTGGCTTGGGAGAGCAATCAAGGAGGTTATGACATTCTGGTCGCCTCTGGCAGCAACTCAGCGGGAGGACCCGGAGCGTGGCCGGATGCTGCATCGGTGGTCACAGAAGGCCTGTCAGGCCACAGCCGCCGCCCAGTGGTGCGGGTTGCGGGCAACACCGTCCACCTCGTCTACCAGCGCCCTTCAGAAGGCACCTTTCACTATCGGCGGGGCACCATTGGCGCCTCCAGCACCTTACCTCCCCTGATGGTCAATGCTCCCCTTGAAGTCTCCTCCACACCTATGGGCTGGCATGTCAGTGGCCACACTGGATTCCATTGGACCGTCCATGACTTGAGCGGTCGATGCATGGCATCGGGACAAAGCCCCGACGGCAACGTCTCCTTTGGAGAAACCGGCATTTACATTTTGGGCATCACGTCGGAAATGGACGTGCAGCACTTCAAGTTGGCACGATAGGCCGCCTGCAACAGTGGTTTAGTCCAACCAAGCCACCTCTCCCGTGGCCACGTCATAGACGCCGCCCACGATGGCGATCTTTCCTTCGGCTTCAAGGCCGGACAGAATATCGCTCTCTTGGCGCAGTGCACCCATTGTCTCACGCACATTGACATGAGAGCAGCGGTCGAGGTTTTCGGCAGAGTCCTCTGCTCCAACTTCTGCTTTGGTGGCAGTAACCGCGGGCTGAATGCGGCCGAGCAGCCCCGTGAGGTGACCGTCTTCTAAACCAGCCCAAGCGCCTTTGACTGCGCCACAACGGGTGTGGCCCAAGACCAAAATCGCCTTGCTGCCCGCATACTTGGTGGCATACTCGAGGCTTGCAATCAAGTCAGGAGAAGCCACATTGCCTGCAACACGGGCCACGAACAGGTCCCCTGATGCGGCATCGAAAATCTGCTCCACGGGTGCACGGCTGTCGATGCAAGAAAGCACCGCTGCATAAGGATACTGACCTCCTGCTGCATCGGTGAGCAAAGCCGATCTGTTCCGTTGGGTGGTTTCTTCAGTAGTGGACCTTTTCACACCGTCTTTCAGAAGCGCGATGGCATCTGCCGGTGTGAGGGATGCTTGGAGTTCGGCACCTATGGCGCCTTCTAAAGACAGGTAACGGTTCATCATGATGCAAACATCGAGGGTGGATGTCAATGATGAAAAGCCTGGGGCATAGATTATTCCCAAGAATTATTATTGGCCATTGACAAAGGTCATGCCCCCAGATGAGAGGTGTCATGCTTGGAAAATTCGTTCTGTCCACCTTGAGTGAACTTACCCGTGTTTCTGCCGTTAAATGCTT
>CAJQJX010000076.1 GCA_905478795.1 uncultured Flavobacteriales bacterium | reverse complement strand
ATCCCGTCGGGACTGCGTATATCTACTTTCGCATTACTGAGGGAAGGGCAGCCCCGTTCAAAATGGCCACCGGGCATGGTGTCCTGCTATGCGAATGGGGCCCGAGGTTGCAGATGCAACTCTTTCATTCCGAGCAGGGTTCATTCTATAATAATGGATTCAATTGCACTTCCCACGGCCGCTTTGGGTCTTCTTCTTTTGATCACCGGTTGCGACACCACCGATAGTGGTGTGTACACAGGTTGCACCGATTATGCGGCTGTGAACTATGACCCTGAGGCCAATGAAGATGATGGGAGTTGTGAATACGAAATCATCGAGGTTGTGCCGGGTTGCACAGATTCAGGGGCGTTGAATTTCGATGCGGAGGCCAACGAGGACGATGGCTCTTGCGCATACAATGGATGCCAGGATGGCACCGAATCTGTGCTTTGGGATGCCCATGACTACGGTGTGGTGCAGATTGGTGGCCAATGCTGGTTCTCCGAGAATCTGCGGTCTACCCATTACCGCAATGGGGACGACATCGCCCATCTTCAAGCTTCGGAAGACTGGTCCAGCACAGAGACAGGGGGGTACTGCGTTTTGCAAGATGAAGACATCTACTTCGAATCCTTTGGTTGCCTGTACAATGGGCATGCGGTCATCGACGAGCGTGGGGTTTGTCCATCGGGTTGGCACGTGCCCACGGATGCCGATTGGGGTGAGCTTGAGGTGTATTTGGGGATGCCCGAAAGCGAACTTTTGGCAGTGGGAAACCGGGGCGTGGAGGCCAATGTGGCGGGCCATCTCCGTGGGTTTGCGCATTGGCAGAACGACCTCAATACCACAGATTCAGTCGGTTTTTCGGCCTTGCCAGGGGGGTATCGGGGCGATCCAACGGGGTTCATTGAGCCCGATTACTTGGGGGTGTGGTGGACGTCTGATGTTCAAGACGACATCTTCATTACGCGCAGGAATCAGGTGGAGGACACCGGCATTGGCCGCATGTTGAGCACTCCTGGCAGTGGGTACTCTCTGCGTTGCGTTCAAGATTGATCTGAGTGCCGGAGGCCAGCTGCGTGGCTTCTGTGTTCGTTAGATCCCGGAGGGAAGTGCTGCTTTAGGCGGCGGCGAGGATGCGGCGAAGGGCGTTGGCCTGGCCGGTGTGGCGTGAAAGGTGGCAGCTGAGCTGCATCAGAAAGAACCGGATGGTGCGCCCCTTGTGATGGGGAGGAGGGTTGGGCATGGGAGCGTCCAGCTGTGCTGGGGGCAAAGCGCTCAGGACACTGTCAACCACATCTTTTGTGGCTTGGATCTCAGCCAATAGCGTGACTTTTGAAAGGGGGGTGCCAGAGAATTCGGCGTCGCGGTCTCGGACGAAATGGTCTCCGCCGATTTCGTGGCCAATGAAGTGGCGCAGGTTGCCGCACAGGTGGAAGGCCAGGGTGCCCACAGCGTTTGGGAAGCCCGGAACGCCCTGCCACAAGAGGCCGTCGGGGGTGACCTCGACTTCTTGGGCAAGGGCGTCCAAGTCTCGGGTCAGGATGTGCTGTAGATGCAGCAAGTCCTGGGGCGATTCAGGCTGATTCATGCGGCCAATTTCGTCAAATCGCCGTTGTCCAAGCGGGTAGCTTGAGGCGCAATGGCCTCTGGAGCGCCCCACTTTTCTGCGGTCTTGGCATTGATCAAGGCGATCGCCTCCACGGGCAGTTGCGCTTTCCAATCCTGTGTCTTGCCCGAGCGGAAAAAGCGGTCTGGATTGAAATGGAAGCTGCCGGGCTTCTTTCGGATGGATTCTTTCATGGTGTTGAACTCTGTGCTCAGTGCCACCGCCATACTGTCCTGTTCGCTCAAGGGTGCGCCGAGGAGAAAAGTGGACAGCTTTTGGACGGCGTTCAGCTTGTCTTCTACCAAGTCTTCGAATCGGACCATGCACAATTGCTCAGGGTCGAGCCCAAACTGAGCGGCCCGGAAATAGCCAGCAACGTGATCGTGGTAGTCCCCGAAGTACATGTCGCCTTGCACAAAGTGGTGCACAAACTCCATCATGGTCAGGTCCTGGGAGACGCCGAGGGTGGGGTGGTTCTTGTAGAAGTGAAACTGAGAGACGGCAGCGCCTTTGGGGTCGCGGTAGGCCATCACGATTTTGGTCTTGGGATGCAAGTGCCGCACGGGCAGTTCATCGATGTTGCCGTGGGTGTAAAAGATGCGGGGTTGGCCATCGGTCTTCTCCAGGAAGGAGTCAAAGGCGGCCAAGCCTTTTTGCGACACCATGACTTCTGGCCATGGCACTGCGGCCTTGCCGATGTCGCCGTCGGCGGCGGGATGGGTGTCTTCGAGAATGCCCGCCTTGCGCAGGATCTCCACTACGTACTTCTTGGTGAGGTGGGTGCCCACTTTTTGGTGGGTGCAGATGATGATGTCATCGGCTTGGGTGTCCCATGTATTGCGCAGCAGGTCGATGGCCTTGGGGTCGATGAAGGCGGGAATCATGCGCCCGGCATAGCGGGTGTGCAGGAATCCATGTTGCGCGCATTTGGGCTGGGCAGGGACGACGTGTTGAATGGGCTGGCTCATGG
>CAJQJX010000075.1 GCA_905478795.1 uncultured Flavobacteriales bacterium | reverse complement strand
TTTGGGTTTTTTCGAAAGTTGGAGATTTCATTATCTTTAATTCCAAACCAACTTATCATGAGACCATTCGCTCTATTCCTGCTGGCGCTGTTGTATGCAGCCGATATTCAAGCACAATCATCATGCCCCCCGGGCCAAGATGCCAATCAAGATGGGCTTATCGGCGTTGATGATCTTATGGATTTATTAAGTCATTGGGGTGATACAGATGCAGATGCGGATGGGGTTTATGATTCGGTGGATGACTGCGTTGGAGAGTACGATGAATGTGGAGTATGCAATGGCTTAGGTATTCCCGATGGTTATTGCACTTGTAGCTTGATGATAGATGCATTGGGAGATTGCGGGGGGGATTGCGCTGAAGACTTCGATGGAGATGGGATTTGCGACGAATATTCGGGACCATGTTTCGGCATGGAAACAGTAATTTTTGACGGCTTTGCCTATGACGTAGTGGCTATTGGGAATCAGTGCTGGTTCAGCCAGAATCTGAGGACAGAACTTTATGCAAATGGCGATTCGATTCCCGATCTTCCTATTAGCGCTCAAAACAATGAAGGAACACAGGTGGTCTACGATAATAACATAGAAAATCTGGAGTTCTGTGGCAGATTGTACAATGGTTGGGCGGTTGAAGACCCTCGCGGCATCTGCCCAGTGGGATGGAGAGTACCATCACTAGAGGATTTCACCGCACTCGGTTCCTACTTGGGAGGTAATGAACTAGCTGGTAACGAATTAAAATCGTCCCCAACAGACCCATTTCCTTGGAATGGTTCGAATAGTTCGGGCTTTTCTGCATTACCGGTTGGCTACGCTCACATTTCGGATGGGTTTGAATTGTATTCTGAGGTCACACAGATTTGGAGCAGCACACAATCACTAAGTAATGCTAGTCAATTGTATTATTTCTGGCTGAATACATACAATGATCAATTTGTTCAAAATGCTACTCATAGGCCATTCGGATTTTCAGTTCGTTGTATAAAAGACTGAATGAAATGGTCATCACTATTACTCGCTCTTGAAATCGTCACTAGTGCCTTTGATCACCGAATTGACCCCATCGTTGGTGAACCCTGTTTTCAGGTATTCATCGGTTACACTAATGGACGAGTGACCCAACGTATTGGAGATGTCACGGTGGTTCACCTTGCCTTTCATCATCAGGTTGGTGAACGATGTTCGGGGCAGGTGGGTCTTCAACGTCTTCTTCATCCCCAAGTGTTCCTGTAACTGCTTCAGGTGTCGGTTGTAAACGATGCTGGCCCGGTTGATTTTGCGGTACTGAATTTCTGTGGCCCCTGAGAAATTGTCGTTGTTCAAGACTGCCTCAAAATCCTCTTCATGGAGCCGCGGGAACACGAAGGCATTCTTTGACTTGGCAGAGGTTCCAAGTTGATGGAGTTCTTCGGTAACAGTGGCGTAAAACTTCATCCTCTGTTCAGCTTCTCGCTTTTGTAGACGTTCCAAAAACAGGGGGAACAGGTCTTTTTTCTTTGAGTACAGGTAGTCAGGCCACGACCTTGTGCGGCTGATTTTCCGACGACCCTTGGTTTCGATGAGGTGCTCAACCTCTGTGATTGTTTTTCGAATGGTCTGAAGATCCATGGTGACGATGTACTCGTCCACGGTAGCTCCCGAAAAACCAAACATGTTGTGAAAATCTACCTCCTCAAGAAACACGTAGAGGGGTCTATTTTTTAACCAAGACATCGGAGGCCGATAGGGGATAGGTTCTTTCGGGTCCACGGCTTCCTTCACATCCAAATCCATCTCAAATTCAGAGCGCCGTTGTTCAAGTGTTTCAATGGCCAATTGACCAAAAGGTCTAGGGTCTCCCTTCGGTTCGAATTCGTGAACACGGGCTAAGAGATCCAAGTGCGTCTCGGTCAGTTCAAACTCGATGGGGTGCTGGGTCTTCAGCATCCGATATGACAACTTCCCATCCGTCAAATTTCTGAACCGCAAGGTCAGCAGGTCAGATACCCGCATCCCCCCGGTAAAGAACTGGAATAAGAACATATTCCGCGCTTGGTCCAGGCGGGGATCTTGAATGGGGGTATCGAGCAGCATCACGATTTCCTCACGGGTGAGCGTCTCTTTGAGTCGCACCTCCTTCTTTTCAAACTTGAAATTGACGAAGGGGTTGTGGGTATTCATGAACTCACGGTCAAGCATACTTCTCTTGACGAAGGTTTGAAGGACTTTCAGGTAGTGTGTTGCGGAGTTTTGGGTCATCCCTTTCTCCAGCATGTAAGCTTGAAAATCATCCAAGAAATCGACCGTGAGGTCATTGAATTGGAGGTCTATTCGGTGTTTGCTCGTCAGGTACGACTTGAGCTTTTTGACGACCGTGAGGTACTTGGTACGGGTGCCGTGTTTCGTCTTGAATTTGGGGCCTGACAGCAGCTTGTCGATGAACTGAAGAAAAGAGCGGGTGTCAGTTCGCTCTGCCAAAGTTTTCAGGGTTCCACCATCGTTGATGAAATCCTTTTGGGTTTGTTCAATGGCGCTGTTCCAAACCTCAGGGTCGATGTTATCGTGTTTCCTTACCCGTTGTCTTTTGTCGTCCCAGTCCTTCTCCCTCAGCGGTGGTAACCCCAACGACTTGTACTTCTTCTTTCGATTTTCAATCTTCAGCAGGTAGAGGTAACCGGTGGGATTGTTTCCTTTTTCCAGTGTCCGAAAGATGAACTTGATGGTGTACCCCATGTTTGCTGAACATTTGCTGAACAAATCTACTTTTTTCGTCATTGTAGAACAAATGTTCTGCAATTTTGAAATCGTATAATACTGAATTAAAGCGGATTAGACAAGAAAAATGCCTTAAAAAGAGAATAAGCGTTTCCTAAACGTTTGATCCGAGTTCGATTCTCGGCGGGGCTACTAAAGTGATTCTAAAGAATTCGTGTTCAGCTATAAAAGAGGATATACATAAAACAATAGTTGTATCGTTACCAC
>CAJQJX010000074.1 GCA_905478795.1 uncultured Flavobacteriales bacterium | reverse complement strand
ACCAGGAGTTTCGGAGATCACAAAAAATCGGGTCGAATGGTAATGTCTGAGATCACGCCGTGCCCTCTGGCATCGATGGCGTTGAGCACTTGGCGCGCCACAAATTCAGGCTGCATGCCTTTCTTGAATCCTGGTCTGTACTGATCCAACAGCCCCTCGTCTTTGGTCTGTTCAATAAAGGCGGTATCCACAGCACCCGGACAGATCGTGGTCGAGGCGACCTTGTCCTTTAAGTCTTGGCGAATGGCTTCGCCCAAGGCGAGCACAGCGTGTTTGGTGGCACAGTAGACTCCGCTGTTGGGGAAGACATTGCGCGATGCAACAGACCCAATGTTGACCACGAGTCCTTTGTGTTCAATCAGGTGCGGCAAGCAGGAGTGTATGGTGGTGAGTACGCCCTTGACATTGACATCGACCATGGTCATCCAATCGCTCAGGTCGGCCTGATCCAAGGGAGAAAAAATACCCAGGCCTGCATTGGGGATGACCACGTCGAGGCGCCCAAATTCCGCTACACACCGTGCCACGGCTTCGCGCTGTGCTTGGGGGTCCAAGACGTCCATTACCTCGGTGACAATCATTCCACCGGCTCCCGCATTGAGCATGGCTTCTTGGGCGACGGTCTCAAGCTGGGCGGCACGTCGGGCGGTGGCGTAAACCCGATGCCCCTGAGATACGAGCAGACGAGCTGTGGCCGCACCAATTCCGCTGCTGGCGCCGGTGAGAAAAATAACGCGGTGGGGGGAAGAGGTTTCCATGGACTGCGAAGTTACCTGAGCCGCCGCATGTTCAAGGGGCAATCCAAACGACAAGCGGAACTCCGTTCGGGTGCTCCTCTGTGTATGCGACCATTTGATGGGTGCCGGCTGGCATCGGGGATACCGCCAACTGCCAACGGCCATCATCTATGGGCGCCGCGATGCAACCGAGCTTGGAGGGCCGCCCCGCGACATGCCAGTCTATGATGAGGGGGCTTTCGCTCTGTGACGCTCCCTGCAGATACAACAGGGTGTCACCAGCAGATGGCGATCCTGTAACCGACCAAGATGGCCCGGCAATGTCCTGTTCCTCACGAGCTAAGCACTGCAGCAAATCTATCCTGAGCGCGGAAAAGACTTCCTCTTCAACCGCATAGAAAGCACTGTTTGATCCTGTTGAATAGCCGTCCCACTTTCCGTTGGTGACAAAGGCCATACTCCATCGGCCATCCGTGGTCGCATAGGCGTCGCTGATCAATCCATAGGCCTCTCCAGCATGGCCCACAAAGGGAGCCATGTCGACATCGGGAATGAGGGTGTCATCGCCCAGCCCACTCGAGGCCAAGTGCAGTCCTGCTGACCATTGATTAAAGAGGCCGTGGTAGGGGTCACCATTGGAGCCATTGAATGCCCATTCGGGCGTTTGCAGCATCAACAGGTCATGGGGGCCCAAAAACTGCAGCGTTCCTTTGGGACTTTGGGCAACACCACATGTCCACAATTGCGCCAAAATTGCCAGACTGCGCGCACTCGTCCTCAAACCTCCTTGGGGCGCAAACCCCAGGGCATTGGTTCCCGGTATGTAGCCGTTCCAATCGGGTTGCGGCGCATCGGCATCTAAGATGTCATCGGCCTGTGGCACCCATTCGCCACCTTGCTGACGGTACAAAGTGGCCAGAGATAAATCGAGGCTCAAGTCTTGACGTTGGAAGCCTCCTTCTAGACCATAAGGTTCGAGCAGCAGTTCTTTGACGAGCCGATCAAACCGCTTTCCGGTGGACGCCTCAAGAACGGTCGCGACCACGCCGAAATTCAAGTTGGCGTAATGGAAGTAGGTGCCGGGCTCATCATCGGCCCATACGTCCTCATGGAAGTGCGCTCCACTTGCTGTGAGCGCAGCAGTCAAAAGGGGGACATTTGGAGCTTGGGCATAGGTCTCCTTCAAAAACGCATCGTAACCGCTGCCATCTCGAATGCCTGCAGTGTGCGAAAGGAGCATGCGTAAGGTGAGGGGGCGGTCAGGAAAGTGTGGGTGCCGAATGCGCGAACCCAAATAGGATTCCAACGGGGCGTCCACATCGAGGTGGCCTTGGGCGTTCAATTTGGCTGCAATCAATGCCACGACCGCTTTGCTGATGGACGCTACCCTGAACGCCGTCTTGGCATCCACGGGTGTATTCAATGCGATGTTGCCATATCCGGCGTGGTATTCGGCAGAGACAGTGTCGCCACAGCGGGTAACTACACTGATTCCCGTAAGGCCATGTCTGTGCTCAATGCCCTCCAAAAGAGGACTTTGTCCAACGACAATTCCAGAGGACTGAATCAGCAGAAATAAGAACAGGAGAAAGGGTGAGCGCATGCAAAAGAGCATGGCCCCAAGTTATCGAGTGCGGGTCAACTCATGACCCAAGGCACTTCCAACTGAAAAGTGGGGATGATGACGTCAAAGGTGGGGGCGTCCCTGCGGCGATGCGGAGTGACTTCGTAAATCCCCGACATCGTGCCCAAGGTGCTCGAGATGTCACAGGCACTGTCATATTCAAAGACACGTCCCGGAAGGAGGTCGGGTTGTACGCCCACGACTCCCGTTCCTTCAATATTGCGAACCCTGCCCAACGAGTCTACAATGTGCCAGCGACGCTTCAGGATTTTAATCCCCAAGTGGCTTCTGTTTTCTATTGTGATTCTGTAGGAAAAGATGAACTTCTGTTCATGGGGTTTAGAGAACTCTTCCTCGAATTTACTGCGGACGTGAACACGAATTCCTTCGGTAGTGGCGCGGTATACCCTTGTCCTCTTCATGCCTACAATTTAGTAAAAAATGTAGACTAATTCTATATAATTATAGATTAATTAATTCACAGAAAGGTTTCCGACTCCAATGATTCGGTCAGCACCATCGGGGGATGGGGCGTGAATAAAGACCGAATATAAATTGGGCGTTCCCGCGTGATCGGCTTCGAAAGCATATCGGGTGCGGCCATCAGACAAGGTCACATATCGGTAATCATACCACCCTTGCTTGAGCCACCTTTTGAGCCTGTACTCCTGAGCAGATTCATTGTAGGTCATCCGGAAGCCCGGATCGAGCGACCAACCGGTCAGTCCACCAAAAACAAAGACCTCCGGCACATCTCCAAAATCGGGGTGGGAGAGGGAGAAGGTGACCTCCATGTATTCTGAAGTCAACTCGACATCGTCAAACCGATCATTGTGAACGGTGAAGGCCCCTTTCAGGTCGGGCCTGCTGGTTTGCAGCCTGAAACGACGAGACTGGTCCGTTCCGAGTTCTACTTTCCAACTGGGGCCCTCTCCGCCGGCTGCTTCTTTCAGGCTCTTGATGCCTGGAGCGAGGTAAGAGAGGGACTTCAGGTCCGCCGAACGCCAGCGGTCGGATCCGGGAAAAGTGAGCTGTGGATCTTGATTGAATGTGACCAGATCACCGCGTACCATAGAAGCCCCAATGTCATAGCCTCCTTGGCTCCAGTCTACGTTCCGCAACGCGGTCAACCGGATGTCCATCATGGGAACGGACCACCGGTGCCCCGGTGGAAGCGCGACTTCGATTTCAAGCCGCTGATGGGTCGACACTTTGTCGGCCTCGAAGGGGCGGCGCAAGGTCATTTCAACCTCGGCCAATCGTTCGAAGACAATAAAGCGCCGGATCAAGGCGACGTTGTCGGGGTCACCTTCGGCGTGCACCACCAATAAATAGTTTCCGCTGCGGGTCGGGCGCAGGTCTTCAGACGGAATGGCGGTTGCAACATGGGCAAATGGGATGCTGCCACCAAAACTGTTCTCTATGTTGTCGAGAGCGGCAGGGGCCCAACCTTCGAGGTAATCCCATTCCGTCAGGTCAGAGACAGCGCTCCAATCGGCGGAGCAATGGACCAGGGTCCACTCGTACTCCGGCCATTCTCCTGAGAGGTCATCGAATCGGAGGATGAGCGGAGCATCCCCATTCAGTTCCATAAAGGGGCCGCCGAGTGGGGCGCCAAGAGGATGAAGCCGAACCGACCCAATGTGCGGAGCAGTGTAGGCCATTGAGACCCCTTGCTGTCCAAAACAAAGTCCATGCAGCAGCGCTGTGGGAAGCCACAGGAAGGCCAGTATGTAAAGCGGACGCATTTCGGTTCAAAAGTACCCCGTAAGCAACTCCAGACCCCCAGATGTGGACAACGCCAAAAGGTTGGGGCATTCTGCGGCTGAATTCAGTACTCTAAGCAGTACCTTTGGCGCGCAAAATCAGCACGTAACAAGCGACATGCCTGAACCTGTCAAGATCCGGAAGGGCTTGGATATCCGCCTCAAAGGCGGAGTCCAAGGTGGATCCCACGACCTTCCAGCCGCAGACCGTTTCTCTATCCACCCGACCGATTTTCACGGTTTGGTACCCCGCATGGCCGTCAAGGCCGGTGCAGAGGTCAAGGTGGGAGACGTTCTCTTTACCGATAAAAAGAACCCCGACATCAAGTTCGTGAGCGGCCTCGCTGGTACCGTGCACGAGCCCATTCGAGGTGAAAAGCGTCGGATTCTTCGCGTCGATGTGTCGGCCTCTGGTTCTGGAACCGCAGCAGGAACTTCTGTTGACCCCAGTCAACCTACTGGTGATGCTGTGAGGGCCGCCATGTTGAGCATGGGATTTTGGCCCATGTTGAAGCAGCGCCCCTTCGCAGTGATGCCGGCCTCTGACAGCATCCCCCGTGACATTTTTGTGAGTGGATTCGACTCCGCGCCTCTGGCTCCAACGGCTGCCATGGTGCTGGATGGTCGCATGGATGCATTCCGTGCGGGTCTTTCTTACCTCAATGCTTTGCTTCCATCTGGTCGCAAGGTCCAATTGGGCGTAGCAGGGGGAGATACTTTCTTCGCCGAGGTGACCGAAGCGGACCTCACCGCGTACTCTGGTCCGCACCCCGCAGGCAATGTGGGCGTTCAAATCCATGAAGTCGGTCCCATCAATAAGGGAGAGGTCGTTTGGACGGTCGGCATGCAAGACGTGGCCAACATTGGAGAAGGCCTCATGAGTGGCACCTACACTGCCAAGCGCAAGGTGGCCTTGACCGGTTCGCGTTCTCAACCTGCTTTGCTCAATACGACGGTGGGTACGCCCATGTCCAGCTTGATCAAGGACAGGGTGATGACAGAAGGAACCCGCGTGATTTCGGGCAACGTGCTCACCGGTTCAGTCCGCGGAGAAGAGGGTGCCCTCGGATTCCACGACCAGCAGGTGACCTGCATCCCGGAGGGCCATGAGCCCTTGTTCTTCCTCACCAAAGGATGGCTGGGCCCAGGTTTCGACAAGTTCAGCGCATCGCGCGCTTTCCCAACATGGCTCATGCCCAAAGGGAAGGAGTACGATTTGAATACCAACAACAACGGCGAAGAGCGGGCTTTTGTGGTCACTGGCCAGTATGACGCTGTTTTCCCATTTGACATTTACCCCGTGCAGCTCTTGAAGAGCATTCTGGTCGGTGACATCGACCGCATGGAAAAGCTGGGCATTTACGAGGTGGCACCCGAGGATTTTGCCTTGTGTGAATACGTGTGCACTTCCAAGCTGGACGTCCAGGACATTGTCCGCAAGGGATTGGACCAGATGATTGAAGAATTCGCCTGACCCTACATCAACAGAGAATAAAGAAGAGAACCATGAAGGCCCTTCACAAACTCATCGAGGAGCGCGTCAAGCCCAATTTCACCGGAGACGGAAAATTGAAGCGCTTCTGGGTCGTTTTCGATGCATTGGAGACGTTCCTGTTTACACCTGGTCACACAACGTCCAAAGGCGTGCACATCCGCGATGGCATTGACCTCAAGCGGACCATGTTCTTGGTCATTGTGGCCATGATTCCTGCGTTGCTATTCGGCACCTGGAACATTGGACATCAGTACTACTTAAGCCTGGGCGACATCACCACAGCAGATCCGTGGACGGCGATGTTCCTTGACAAAATCATCGTTGGAGCCATCAAAGTGGTTCCCTTGATTGTGGTGAGTTATGCCACGGGTCTCGGCATCGAATTCGTGATCGCAGGCATCAACGGGCATGCCATCAACGAGGGCTTCTTGGTGAGCGGAATGCTCATTCCTCTCATTATGCCTGTGGACGTTCCACTGTGGATGGTGGCTGTGGCCACTGCCTTTGCCGTGCTGATTGCGAAAGAGGTCTTTGGCGGAACGGGGATGAACATCCTGAACGTGGCCTTGACGTCGCGGGCTTTCTTGTTCTTCGCCTACCCCAAGCAGATGTCCGGTGAAATCTGGATCCACGACGTGATGGCCTCCAAGACTGGAGGATTGTTGGCCGATGGATATACAGGAGCGACTGCGCTGGGGCATCTGGCCAATACTGTGGGACAGCCTGTCCAAGGAGAGGTATCCAATGGCGTGATGGCCATGTTTACCGATGGTGGGATGTTCTCCCTTATGAACTGCTTTGTAGGGACCATTCCCGGATCGGTGGCAGAAACCAGTGCTTTGGCTGCGTTGATTGGAGCGGCCATCCTCATCTGGACGGGCATCGGCAGCTGGCGCATCATCTCCAGCTTCATCGTGGGTGGACTCGTCATGGGGGCCATCTTCAATCTGCTCTCCTTGAATGCTTACATGACCATTGGTCCTGTGCACCAAATCGTGATGGGTGGCTTCATGTTCGGAGCGGTCTTTATGGCCACTGACCCGGTGAGTGCAGCCCAAACCAACCGAGGTAAATGGCTCTATGGATTCTTGGGGGGGCTCTTCTCCATCATGATCCGCGTATTCAATCCGGCTTACCCAGAAGGCGTCATGATGGCGATCCTCTTCATGAATGTCATGGCACCAACCATTGACCATTACGTGATTGAAGCCAACATCCGCCGTCGCGAAAAGCGCCTCACGGCCGCAGTCGCCTGATTCTCAAACGAAAGCTGAACCATGGCATTCAACAAGAACTCCAACGGATACACCTTCCTCTTCGCCATCCTCATGGTGGTGCTGGTAGGGGCCATCCTCGCCTTCACGAGCTTGTCACTCAAGCCCTTGCAAAAGGCCAATGCGGCCGAAAAGAAAATGATGAACATCTTGGGCGCCATTGGCGTTCCCAGCGAACGCGGGGCTGTAGAGGCCAAGTTTATGGACTTCGTGAAGGAGCGGGTGTCCATTGACAGCGATGGCCGCAAGGTGGACAGCAGAACAGGCGCTGTCGATGCGACAGACTCCGACGATCCGTTCAATATTGACGTCAAGAAAGATTACCGCAGCAAGGCCGCTGCGAGCGAGTTGAATTTCCCGCTGTTTGTTTGCAACAAGGAAGGTCAAGACCTCTACGTCGTTCCCGTCGTTGGAAATGGTCTCTGGGGTCCCATCTGGGGCTTCGTTGCCCTCGAGTCCGACATGGAGACCATTTACGGCGCAGTGTTCAACCACAAAACCGAAACGCCTGGATTGGGAGCAGAGATCAAAGAAGGTTTCTTCCAAGCCCCCTTTAAAGGCAAAAAAATCAGCAAAGTATCGCCGCACTTCGCAGTGGTAAAAGGTGGCGCTCCCACCACGGAATACTCCGTGGACGGGATTACCGGCGGCACCATCACTTCGAAAGGAGTGGGTGAGATGGTCGATCGGACGATGGCCATTTACTTGAAGTACTTCCAATCCGCTCCCAAAGCACAGAAGTAATGAGCACCGAAACGATTACAGCCGTTGAGCCCAAGCGCGAGTCGCTCTTCTCTAAGAAGAACCGCAAGCTGCTGACCGATCCACTCGACGACAGCAACCCCATTACTGTTCAAGTCCTCGGCATCTGCAGTGCCCTCGCCATTACGGTGCAGGTTCAGCAGGCGGTGATCATGAGCCTTGCAGTACTCTTTGTGATGATTGGAGGAAACGTGATCGTGTCCATGATGCGCAACATCATTCCGGACCGCATCCGCATCATTGTCCAATTGGTGGTGATCGCCTCTTTGGTCATCATTGTTGACGAGGTGCTCAAGGCATTCAGTCCGGACATTTCCGAGAAGCTGTCCGTTTTCGTGGGCCTCATCATCACCAACTGTATCATCATGGGACGTCTGGAGGCCTTTGCATTGGGCAACAAGCCTGGACCGGCCATGTTGGACGCCGTCGGAAACGCCATGGGGTACGCTTGGATCCTGTTGGCAGTGGCCCTGGTCCGCGAGGTGTTTGGCAGCGGTGCCATCAGCTTCCCGGGCGTCGGTCAGGTGAAGTTCTTGCCAGAAAGCTGGTTCATGGCCAACGGCGGGTTTTATGAGAACAACAACCTGATGATTTTGCCACCCATGGCACTCATCACCGTGGGCATTATCATTTGGATACAGCGCTCACGCAACCGCAGCCTCATCGAGGAGAACTGATCAAAACGTAGACTATGGAATACCTCAGCTTATTCGTCAAGGGGATCTTCGTCGAGAACATGATCTTCGCCTACTTCCTAGGCATGTGCTCGTACCTCGCCGTCTCCAAGACGGTGAAGACGGCCGTTGGCCTTGGATTCGCGGTGATTTTCGTTTTGGGCATCACCGTCCCCATCAACTACCTCCTCGAAAACTTTGTCCTCAAAGAAGGCGCACTGACTTGGCTCAGCCCTGAGTACGCTACCGTGGACCTCAGCTTCTTGAGCTTCATCATGTTCATCGCGGTCATCGCGTCCATGGTACAGCTCGTGGAGATGATCGTCGAGAAATTCGCCCCTGCGCTCTACGGTGCATTGGGCATCTTCCTTCCGCTCATTGCGGTGAACTGCTCCATCCTCGGTGGCGCGTTGTTCATGCAAGAGCGGCAGTACCCCAGCATTGGTGAAGCCACCGTGTTTGGCTTGGGTTCGGGCGTGGGTTGGTTGTTGGCCATTGTGGCCATTGCAGCCATCCGCGAGAAAATCCGATACAGCAACATTCCTGCCCCGCTCAAGGGATTGGGCATCACATTCATCTTGACCGGCCTCATGGGCATGGCGTTTATGGCCTTTATGGGCATTGAAATCTGAACGAGGAAGTCATGACTACCACGATCCTGCTCACCATCGTTTTCTTCCTGGCCGTCATTCTGCTGTTGGTCAGTCTGTTGCTTTTTGCAAAGGCGAAACTCTCTCCAAGTGGCACACTCAAGCTGGTCATCAACGGAGAACAAACCCTTGAAGTGGAAGGCGGCAGCACCCTGCTGACCACCCTTGGCAACGCCGGCGTATTTCTTCCCTCTGCCTGCGGCGGAGGCGGAACTTGCGTTCAATGTCGCTGTCAGGTGCCATCGGGTGGAGGTACCATTTTGCCCACCGAAGAGCCCCATTTCTCCCGGAAGGAAATTGCGGACAACTGGCGCTTGGGATGTCAGGTCAAAGTCAAGGAGGACATGGAGATCCAAGTCCCCGAAGAAGTGTTTGGCATCAAAAAATGGGAATGCGAAGTGGTCTCCAACTACAACGTTGCTTCCTTCATTAAAGAGTTTGTAGTCCGTTTGCCCGATAACGAAACCCTCGACTTCGAGGCGGGTGGATACATTCAGGTCGACGTGCCCACCACGGTGGTGGAGTACAAGGACATGGACGTCACGGCACACCCTGAACACCACAAGGATCCAAACACCTTTCAGAGCGAGTGGGACAAGTTTGGCTTGTGGGACCTCAAAATGGTCAACGAAGAGCCCATTGTTCGGGCTTACTCCATGGCCAATCACCCGGCCGAGGGCAACATCGTGATGTTGAACATTCGCATTGCCACTCCGCCATGGGACCGCGCCCGAAATGCGTGGATGAATGTCAATCCCGGCATCTGTTCCAGCTTTGTGTTTGGCTGCAAGCCTGGTGACAAGTGCACCATCAGTGGCCCCTACGGCGAGTTCTTCATCAAAGAGACCGATGCAGAAATGGTGTACATCGGTGGTGGTGCAGGAATGGCTCCCATGCGCAGTCACCTGTTTCACCTCTTCCATACTGTGAAAACTGGCCGCAAGGTGACCTTCTACTACGGCGGACGTTCGAGGAGGGAGTTGTTCTATCTGGAAGACTTCCGCAAAATCGAGAAGGAGTTCCCCAATTTCAAGTTCCACGTGGTCCTGAGTGATCCCACTGAAGAGGACCATTGGAACGAAAAGAAGAGCATTGAGGACGAGGGCGATGGGTTCTTGGGTTTTGTGCACAATGCGGTGATCGAGCATCACCTCAAGCCACACGACGCTCCTGAGGACATCGAGTTTTACTTCTGCGGTCCGCCACTGATGAACCAAGCGGTTCTAAAAATGTGCGATGACTGGGGTGTTCCACCAGAGAACGTAGCCTTTGACGATTTCGGAGGATGATGCGCAAAGCCATCAACTTTCAAGGGATTCCCGCCAGCCTCGTGCTGGCGGTCCCGTTTGTGGCCGCTGTGCTTACAGCGTGCGGTGGCGCCGCCACCGGCAACCATGACAAAGAATCCGGGATGCAGCAGCACCTCGGAGAGGCCCAGGGAACGACATATTCCATTAAGTATATCTCTGAAGAGCGCATCGACGATGCGGTGTTTGAGGACCTCTTAGACATGATCGACCGCGAGGTCAGTTTGTGGCGTCCCAACAGCCGGATCAATCAAATCAATGCATGGGACCGCACAGACTCACTGTTTGGTTTTGTGGACTCCACCCAAATTATTGGCCCCCTGTGGGCATTGTCCGAGGAGCTTCACGGCTTGACCAAAGGCGCCTTTGACCCTACCGTCAGTCCCTTGGTGGAATTGTGGGGCTTTGGGCTGTCAGAGATGGGCAACGTGGGGGCTTCTGAGGTGGACAGTGTGATGGCCTTTATCGGCATGGTGCCTGACCGGTTCGATATGAACGAGGAGGAAGAAGCAGGGTACTACAAGTCAACGTGGGTGCGCAAAGGCGATGCCCGAGCGGCACTGGATTTTAATGCGATTGCGCAAGGATACAGTGTGGACCTGCTCATGGAGGTTCTCAGGGAGCGGGGCATTCAAAATGCCATGGTAGAGCTTGGGGGAGAGGTGGTGTGTCGGGGAACCAACGCATCAGGCGACCCTTGGAGGATCGCAGTGGACCGTCCGATAGAGGGCAGTACCGAGCAAGACAGAACGTTTGAAATGATCGTCGCAGTTCAAGACCGGGCCATCTGTACCAGTGGAAGCTACCGCAAATACCATGAGGTAGACGGACGGAAAATGAGCCACACCATTGATCCAGGAACAGGATGGCCAGCGGCCAATGGTCTTCTGAGTGCAACAGTAATGGCGTCAACAGGGGCCTACGCTGATGCTTTGGCGACGGCCTTTATGGTGCTGGGGGCAGAACAAACCAAAGCGTTTTTGACCCTTTACCCAGGCTTGGGTCTCGATGTGCTCTTGATGTCAGACGATGGCCAGGGAGGCTACGCTGTTTGGAGCTCGCCAGGCTTTGCGGCAGTATCGAGCCAGCCCTGATTCAGGCTGTCGCCTCAGTGATGTCCTCCTTGCGGCATTGATCCTGTGGTCGGGCACCACAAACAGAACAGCTGCCACTTTCATTTTTGAGTAAGGGATTGTTGCTCGAACAGGTTCCGCTGAATTCTCCATCCTTTTTGACGAGGATTTTAATGGCGATGCCAGCAACGCCCAAACCGAGCAGTGCAATGGCGAGCAAAACTGTATGCGTTCCCATGCCATAAAGGTATGGGGTATGGAGGGCGCATCAAAGGGTTCGAAACGCAGGTTGATGTCCATCAAGATGCGGATTAATCCGAATAAATGGGGGTTTTGTCGAATTATTATGTATATTCATGGATTCTAATTGCTGCTCTTGATGCCTATTCAATTTTTCTGTCGCCCTCTTGGAGTGGTGTTTCTTTGGGCAGCGCTTTCCGCGACTGTGCAAGGCCAGAATTGTGGCTGCCTTCCTTTAGAGGACAGGCCAACGGTTGTTTTGACCGACAATGGCGGAGCAGGAACGGGGACGCAAATGTTGTCCTGTGACAACATTTATTTGCTGGATGGCTTCGTTTATGTGAACCCCAATGATGTGCTCACCATTGAGCCCGGCACAGTGATTCAGGCCAAACCAGGCCAAGGGGCTGCTGCCAGCTGTTTGATTGTGGCGCGAGACGCTCAAATCTTGGCAGATGGTACGGCCGATTGCCCCATCATTTTCACTTACGAAGGAGATGAACTCAACGGGTCAACACCTTACAACACCCGGGGACTCTGGGGCGGAGTGATTGTCAATGGACACGGCATTCTCAACACCTATGATGGAGACGACCAAGCAGAGGGCATCTTAGATGTCACGAATGCAGGTCGCGATGTTTATGGAGGTAGTGACAACGCGGGTTCAAGCGGCATCTTGAGGCACTTGTCCATTCGCCACGGTGGCAGTGAAATGCCCAACCCTCCGGTCAATTTCCAGAACAAAATCAATGGAAACGAGACCAATGGCCTGAGCTTAAATGGAGTCGGATCAGGGACGGTGATAGAGCACATTGAAATTGTGTCCACCTTGGATGATGGCCTTCAAATTATGGGTGGTGCAGCCAACCTCAAATACGTCGCGGTGGCATTTTCTTCGGAGGATAACATCGAATATGACCAAGGCTGGGTAGGGGACATGCAATACATGTTTGCTGTTCTGGATCAGCCACAAGGAGTCGGTGAACACGGATTTGATTTTGAAGGCGACGACTTTGAATTTCAAGATGTTACGCTGAGCTTTCTCCCGTATACGAATCCACAAATCGCCAATTTCACCAACATTGGTTCCCCATCGGCTGTGGCGCTGCGGTGGCACAACGGTGCAGGTGGCCGTCTGTACAATGGCATCTTCCAGAATTGGGACGCGGGCATTGACTTCGAAGACGAGGACCCTTGTGACGCCTACGAGCTTTTCCTCTTCGGGGAATTGGAGATCCACAACAACCGGTTCTGGAACATTGGTGACAGCTTGGCGCTGGACACCATGATCTTGTATGAGGGGCCGGTGTGGAACGGCAATACACAAATCCAAAACCACTTTGTGGCCAACAATAACTTGGCGTTTGATTCAGGCATTGACGATGAATTCGATGCTTTGGCTGGATTCATCACTGCGGGCTTGGATGTATTTCCCAGCCAACCCGACGTGATCCCAGCGGAACATCAACCTGTGGGCACCTTTTTTGACCCCGTAGATTATGTAGGGGCGTTTGAGCCTGGCGGCGAGAATTGGCTCGCAGGCACATACTTGGATCAGATGGGCCTTTTCTACCCCGGTGATGTGCCAGGGTGTATGTACAGTTGGGCTTGTAACTACAATGCGAGCGCCAATAAGGATGACGGAACTTGTGATGTGTCCAATTGTGGTGGTTGCAAATACCCCGATGCCCTCAACTACGATGCGGGCGCTCAGTTTGACGATGGCACATGTGCTTTTCCTGCAGGCGAAAGCGACTGCCCCTCCGACGTAGACGGCGATGGAACGACCGGTGTCAACGACCTCTTGGAAATTTTGTCCCTCTTTGGGGCGACGTGCAATTAATCCTGGCGCTATTTGAGCGCAGCAAAAGGTGCTTGATTGCGGGGAACCCATGCGATGCCGATCGATGGATGGTGTGCCCTAAATCCATGGGTATGCAATACCAATCGCGACCACAAACCTTGATGCAGGTGGACATTGAGTACCACCCGGTTGTATTGGTTTTCCTCTGATTGCCAGCGTTGGACATAACGTCCGTGTATCAAGTCGATGTACACGCGGGAAAATCGGAGCTGAAAGCCAGCGTGCAGACTGGAGCCCCAATGCCCGGGTCTCAACATCAGCAGTGCACCGGTGATGTAACCTATCCTGGACTGTTGGCCCAACCGGTATTCGTATCCACATTCAAGCACGTCCTCACGAGCGGAGAGAGGTGATGGTTGTCGCTGCCCAACACCCAAGAATACATAGCCTCCATGGATGGGTGCTGGCAGGATGTCCACGTAGTCGCCATCGGAAGCCCTAAAGAGTGACGGCTTTTTCCGAAGGTGCGTGCTGACGCTTAAGCTGACCACATTGGTCCCCAAGTTGGGCTGCGTGAACGAGGCGTTGCTCTGGTGGTCCAGCCGCAGATGAAGCCCCACATGTTCGTGCCACAGGACTGGGTTCAATGATGACAGAAAGCCCAGTCCAATCTGGGCCGCTCCATTGATGGCCGAACCCAACACCACGCGCTCCCGGCCTTGACGTGTGCGGGCATCCCATGGTTTCTGTGTCCATCCGAGTCCGCCGCCCAAACGGAAGTGAAGTCGGCCACGAAGGGCCAGGTCAACATGCGATACGGCGGCAATTTGTGTGCCAATGTGCTGAGATGAACCGGCGTCTGTGATGCTCAGAGACACTCCCCATTGGGGCTGGGTGCGGGTGGCAGCCCAATATCCATAGCCTTTGTTTGACCATGACAATTCAACGCGTTGGGCATGTCCATCGATGAGTCCGCGAATGACTGACCGGTGCGGAACGAGAAATCCTCCGCCGGCACTGGCTGTCCAATGCCCTGATTCCAAAGAGGCGCTTTGAGCATTCAACGTCCCCATGGCGCTCACTCCCAAGAGGAATGCGCCTAAAATCGAGCAGAGGCTGAATTGAACAGGACTTCGTGTCACAGGCCCAAAGGTGCCGCTTAATTTTGGACCTATGCCGCACACTGAAGCCATCCAACGTCCAACATTGACTTCGCCTGTTGGCGGACACACCCGAGAAGAGAAGCTGGCGGCCTTTGGCCGCCTTTTGGACATCATGGATGACCTGCGTGAGGGCTGCCCCTGGGACCGCAAGCAGAACTTCGAATCGCTGCGTCACTTGACCATAGAAGAAACCTATGAACTGGCCGATGCCATCTTGTCTGAGGACCTGGAAGAAGTGGGCAAGGAAGTCGGGGATTTGATGCTGCACATGGTGTTTTACAGCCGCCTTGGCTCAGAAGCCGGGGTGTTTGACGCAGCCGATGTGCTGCACGGAATTTGCGACAAGCTCGTTCACCGCCACCCTCACATATACGGGGATGTCGAAGCCGCCACCGAGGAGGAAGTCAAGGCCAATTGGGAGAAAATCAAACTCAAAGAGAAGGGGCCTGACCAGAACAAGCCCAAAGGGGTACTCGATGGTGTGCCGACGAGCCTGCCATCGATGGTCAAAGCCCAGCGCATTCAGGAAAAAGTGCGCGGTGTGGGCTTTGATTGGGACCATGCTGGACAGGTCTGGGATAAGGTCCAAGAGGAGTTGGGGGAATTGGAAGCAGAGGTGGAAGTCAAATCCGACCGGGTGGCAGATGAGTTTGGCGATGTGATGTTTGCGCTCATCAACTATGCCCGCTTTCTAGACGTCAATCCCGATGAGGCATTGGAACGCACCAATCGAAGGTTCAAGGCGCGCTTTGTGGAGATGGAACGCCGCATTGCTGCTTCTGGCGGAGACCTGGCGGCCATGCCTTTGGAAGAAATGGACCGGCATTGGGACGCAGCCAAGAAAGCGCTGGGTCAAGGCAATTCATAACCATGCAACGGTTCCTATTCGTTTTGTGGATTGGCCCGCTTGTTCTTGCTGCCGGATGCATTGGGGAAGGGGCGGGTTGCTTGACGCCACTGGGTGAGGTTACAACGCACACCGTGGCCCTGAATGGTGGGTTCGAAGCGGCACAGGTTTTGGACCGCATCGACGTGGAGTGGGCGCCGAAAGAGGCGGGTGAGGCCCCCCGTTTGATTTGGACGGCAGGTGAAGGGGTGTTGGCGGGGATGTCCGCTGAGGTGTCCGATGGGACCCTCTTGATTCAAGACCTCAATACTTGCAGATGGGTGCGCCCCCTTCATGCAGTGCCCAAAGTGCGCATCGAAGGGGTTGATTGCCGCCAGTGGTTGCTCGAAGGGCAGGGACAGTTCACAATGCTGGATACCCTGCGCGAGGGGGATTTAAGGGTGACTGGAGATGAAATGTCCGGCTCCGTTTACTTGTTGTTTGATGCAGACACCCTACAGGTAAGGATGCCCAATGGCATTGGCCATGTCGATGTCCAAGGACGTGCACGCAGGTTGCGTGCTTTTCGATCGGGCTTTGGTGATTTGAATGCGCGTCAACTCGAAACGCGCCAGGCCATGGTGCACCACAGGGGACTGGGAGAGGTGCACATCAATGCGACGGACTACCTCTATCTGGAGGTGGCTGGTGCCGGCAATACATACCTCCATGGCACAACAGAGGATTCCAACATCCAGATTTTGGACGGGGCTACTGGCTCTGTGATGGACGTCCCTTAATCAATCGGTGAGCTGCGCTTGAACGTCAGCTGCAAATGAAGCCACCCAAGCTGCATACTGCGGAGCACTGGGGTGCAATCCGTCCGAAGCGACCCAATTGGCAGCACCAGGCCATTGTTGGCTAATGGGGGTGATGTTGTAGTGGGCAATGCCTGCGGCAGATGTGAGGCTGGCACAGGACGCATTGAATTCAGCGAGGTCCTGTGAAATGGAGGTTTGATTCCCTTGTCCAAATGGGGTGTATCCATAGTCTGGGATGCTCACTACAAAGACCCGGTCAGATTGCCCATCCGCTAAATTGACCGCCCGCTCCAGCAGTTGTACAAACTCAGTTTCATAGGCTTCGAGCGACAGTCCTTGGTACTGGTTGTTGACCCCGATCAGCAGGGACACCAAGTCAAAAGTTGACGTATCGATTTGTTGAGCGTCCATGCCTTGTGAAAGGTTGGAGGTGGTCCATCCTGTGGTGGCAATGATGCGCGCAGGCTCAAAATGTGTGGAGGCGAGGCGCAGCGACAAAGAGTCGACAAGTTGGTTGGGCCAATCGCCTACAGCGGGCACGCTTTCTCCAATGGTGTAGCTGTCGCCCAAAGCCAGGTACCGCACAGTATCTGGTGCTGTGCCGTTTTCGCCTTCTTCTTCGGGAGGTTCCTCCACGGGCGGGGAAGGTGTCGGTACATAAGGTGCGGGCAGATTGGCGGAATCTTCGTCAGGTGTGCAGGCCAGACAGAACGCCATGGGCAAGCACAGCAAAAAAGGGCGCAGCTGAATCATGCTGCAAGGAAGCACATTGGCGTCAATCAGACTGGAGCAGAAGCACAAGTGCCGTCGTGGCCAAAGCCCATCCCAGCAAGTTGCGGCGTGATGGGCGCTCGGAAAAGAAGGCCATTCCCGCCAAGGAAGTGGCCAGTACAACGCCCAAGTTGTTCATGGGGACGATGGCGGAGCGGGACAGCGGCATGTGCTCGTAGGCAGAAAGCAAAAAGAAGAGAGACCCTACGTTGATGATTCCCAAGATGATGCCTCCAAGTACGGTGGGCCGATCCAGCTGCGGCTTGCAACGTGGAATGCTGACCCATCGGGTCACACCAATGATGGCGGCCATGGTAAATGGTATAGAGGCAAAGGTGAGCCGGTCAGCATCACAGGACATGTGGGCAGGACTTGAAAACCAGCCAAAGCCCAAGTCTATGAGTCCTGAGCCCGCAAAGACGATCGCAGGAAGGGTCCAACTGGCCATTTCTACGCCAGTAGCAGTTCCATTTTTCTGAGCCTCTTGGTGTTTTTTACTTTGTGTGCTGGCGAGCCAGACCGCCGGAAAAGCCAGGGCGATGGCCGCTCCTTTGTGCCAGGTGTAGGCGTCTGTAGGATCCATGGCGATGAAGACCAGCATGGGAAGGACCATGGACATTTTGGTCGCAATGGCCACAACGCCAAGTCCAAGCTCCTGGGTGCATTCTCCTATTTTCCTGAACATGTAGAGGAAAATCACGCCCATGGCGGCACCTGCCAGAGAGCTCGGCTCGCCCAATCGCGACAAGGCGTGTTCGGGTCCAGCGATGGCAATGGAAAGGGCTGCGGCCACCATGTAGTTGATGACGATGGCATCTTCGAGGCGCACCTTCATTTGAGGGAACAGCCTGAAACAGCTGAACATGAGGGTAGAAACGAAGATGCAGAGTCCCAGTGCGATCATGCCGGCAAAGGAAGGGCCAAAGTGGGTGACGGCGCATGCCCCACCCAATCCGCTGAATGGGGATTCACGAAATAGCGCACGTGGTCTTCCCCATAGGGGTGTGCACCCCGCAAGATGGCGCCTTCAGGCAATGCTGGAGCGGGCATTCCGCCGCCAGTGGGCGTCGGCCCCATGCACCACCGTGCCTCATCCCAAAGGCCAGATTGAAAGAAGCCATTCAAGGTGTAGGGACCACCTTCTACCAGCACTGAACGGCACCCGGTATGGTGCAAATGTTTGAGAACGCTCTCTATGGCGGGGCCATCTGAGGTGTCGAGTTGAACCACATGAGCGGGAAGAGCGTTATGGCCGCCCCAGACAACGGCCTGTGGGTGCTGATAGACCTGCGCAGAAGGTGAAGTTCTTCCATGAGGATCCATCACCACTGGAATGGGAGCAGGGCCAGAAGCCTCGCGAACATCGAGCCTTGGGTCATCCATGGCAACCGTTCCCGCACCGACCAAAATGGCCTGTTCTTCGGCCCGCCACTGGTGCGTGAGTTTTCTCAATGGTGCCGAAGTGATGGGGAGACTGCCGCGCTCTTGTTGTTTTCTGGGGGGGTCGGCAAATCCATCGGGACTGACGGCGCATTTGAGCACCACCCAAGGTCGCCCCCGCTCCAGCGACGATAGAAACCGGCGATTCAACCACCGTCCTGACGTTTGACCATTCAAGACGACGACCTCGATGCCTGCTCCACGAAGGCGGTCAATGCCGCTGCCCGCTACACGGGGGTCGGGGTCCTGCATGCCCACTACGACGCGCGGAATCCCCCGTTGGATCAACAGTTCTGTGCACGGCGGTGTGCGGCCATGGTGATTGCATGGCTCCAACGATACGTAGGCTGTGGCCTCTGCCAGCCGCGGGTCTGAAGCGTCTAACTGCTTGAGCGCATCGACTTCCGCATGGTCGCCTCCCCATTGGGCGTGCCAGCCTTCGGCGATGGCTTGGTCTCCACTCACGATGACACATCCAACCCGGGGATTGGGGGCCGTATTCCAACGGCCATTCTCGGCCAACGCAAAGGCCCGGTCCATCCAATGTTGGTCGGCGGTGGAGCGGGCCATGGGTCAAGCCTGATCGGCAGAGCGGCGCGCGGCCTCGAGGGTGTTGTTGAGCAGGCTAACAATCGTCATGGGGCCGACACCACCTGGAACGGGCGTGATCCAACGGCATTTGGGGGCCACATCTGCGTAGTCCACATCTCCCTTGAGCCTGAACCCCCGCTTAGCGGTGGGGTCTTCGACCCGGGTAATGCCTACGTCGATCACGACGGCACCTTCTTTGACCATATCGGCCTTGACCATACCGGGACGGCCCACAGCCGCCACCAAAATATCGGCACGGCTACAATGTGCCGCGAGGTCTTGTGTTCTGCTGTGGCACAGCGTCACGGTGCAGTTTCCCGGACTTCCGGAACGGCTCAAAAGCAATGACATGGGGGTGCCTACGATGCTGGATCGGCCTATCACCACAGCGTGCTTGCCCTCAGTCTCCACACCCGAACGCTCGAGCATGGTCATGATGCCCGCAGGCGTAGCAGGCACGAACCCCGGCAATCCAAGGGCCAGGTTGCCCATGTTGGAGGGGTGAAACCCGTCCACATCTTTGGCAGGATCTACGGCTTCAATGACGGCTTGGTCGTCAATGTGGGCGGGGAGGGGAAGCTGCACAATGAACCCATCAATGGCGGGGTCATCATTGAGTTGAGCGACAATTTCTAGCAGATCGGCTTGGCCAATGTCGGCAGGACGTTCGATGAGCGTGCTTTCAAACCCGACCTGGGCGCAGCTTTTCACTTTGTGATCGACGTATGTCCGACTCGCGCCGTCTTGCCCCACCAAAACAGCCGCCAAATGGGGCCGTCGGTTTCCTTGACCGACCCAGTCCGCCACTTCACGGGCGATCTCTTCCTTGATTTGCTTCGACAGGGATTTGCCGTCGAGGATTCCTGTTTCCATAGTATCAATAGAGGGGGTCAGCGGGGCGCCCGCATCCCACCGGGCATTCCGGTGCGGGACATCATGCCGGACATTCCACGGCGGCCTCCGCCACTCATGGTTTTCATCATCTTCTTCATCTCCCCGAACTGCTTGATCAACTGGTTGACCTCTTGCACACTTGTTCCGCTTCCTTTGGCAATGCGCCCTTTGCGGCTGCCGTTCAGCACATCGGGATTCTTCCGCTCATCAGGGGTCATCGAATGGATAATGGCCTCGATGTGCTTAAAGGCGTCGTCATCGATGTCAACGTCCCGCAATGCCTTGCCCATACCGGGAACCATGGCGAGCAGGTCCTTCACATTGCCCATCTTTTTGACCTGTTGGACCTGTTCCAGAAAGTCCTCAAAATCAAAGTTGTTTTTGCGGATCTTCTTCTGAAGCTTCTTTGCGCTTTCTTGGTCGAATTGCTCCTGGGCCTTCTCCACCAAGGTGACCACATCGCCCATTCCAAGAATGCGCTGTGCCATGCGATCAGGGTGAAAGGCTTCGAGGGCTTCGGGCTTTTCTCCGGTACCAATAAACTTGACGGGCTTGCCCGTTTCTTCTCGAATGGACAAGGCTGCACCACCTCGGGTGTCGCCATCCATTTTTGTGAGGATGACACCGTCAAATGCGATGCGGTCATGGAAAGCCTGGGCTGTTCTGACAGCATCCTGACCGGTCATGGCGTCCACGACAAACAATGTTTCTGACGGTGTAACCGCCGCTTTGATGCGGGCGATTTCATCCATCATTTCTTCGTCGACAGCGAGTCTTCCTGCTGTGTCGACGATGACCACATCATTGCCGTGGCTTCGGGCATGCCGCATGGCAGCCTGCGCAATTTCAACGGGGTCTTTCTGTTCTCGCTGGGTAAACACATCGGCACCGACCCTTTTGGCCATCACTTCGAGCTGGTCGATGGCAGCCGGACGGTAGACATCACAAGCGACCAGCAATGGACGCTTGCCCATTTTAGTCCGAAGGTGCAATGCCAGTTTTGCTGAGTGCGTGGTTTTACCTGACCCCTGCAATCCGCTCATCAATATCACGGCGGGTTTGCCTTTGATATTGAGCTCGGAGTGAGAACTCCCCATGAAGTCGGCGAGCTCCTTCTGGGTGATTTTGACCAACAGCTGACCTGGTTTGATAGCGGTCAACACCTCTTGTCCAAGGGCTTGCTCCTTCACCCGATTCGCAAAGCGTTTGGCTACGGAGTAATTGACGTCGGCATCTACAAGAGCCCTCCTGATTTCTTTGGTGGTTTCGCCAATGTTGGCCTCAGAAATGGTGGCCTCACCGCGGATGCGCTGGAAGGCTTTTTCGAAGCGGTCGCTTAGGTTCTCAAACATGGATGGAACAAAGGTAGTTCCCCCTCATGGTCTCTATTGTTACAGAGTCTCACATCCCAAAAATTTCGACTAATTGAAAAGAAATATCGATTAACAGCTTAATAAGTCGACTAAATTGTGTAATTTAGAAGGCTTAACTGCATGAACATGCGCATACAACTGTACTCCCTTACTTGTTTGCTCGTCACCTTTTTGGGGACGGTAACTGCCCAAACAGCTTGTTTCGACTACTCTGAAGACGTCTCAGGCTTTCAGCTTTCTGTAGAGACACACGCTACAGATGTTCTGGGTGGATTGACAACATATCGTGTCTACATGTCCACTCCGGGCACCACAGACTTTGTTTCTGCCTGCATAGGCGACAGCGTGAACCCGTTGTTCTTGAATACGACGACGTCCTTTTATCAGGACCCACTCGGAGGAACTACGGCTGCTTCAATTAATCCCCTGTTTTTCGGTCCCTATCCGGATGCCGCATATGACAGTTGGGTGACGATTGGAATTGACCAGCAACCTGTCCTTGCAGATAGCCAAACGGACATTTCTGTTTTGGTCGACCCCAATGTCGCCTCCTGGGAGGTGGGATTCGGCGCAGGAGGAGGAGTGGACATCAGCTCGCCCATCGGCGGAGGCTGGTACATTCTGCCTAGCAGCGCCAACGGGATCTCAGGAGACGATCAGAAAGTCCTGCTCGCGCAGCTCACGACAAACGGAGACATCAGTGGGTCACTTTACATCCAGGTCTTTCCAAACGGAGATCAGGCTCAACTCATTGAGAGCAACTTTAGCTTCAGCCAGGTTTCGTGCGGTGTCGACGGTTGTACGGATAGCAATGCCTGCAACTATGATGACACAGCTACCATTGACGATGGATCATGCCAGTTCGCAGCAGCCAATTTTGATTGCAACGGCGATTGCTTGACGACCGAAACGGTATTCAACGTTGACATGGAGTGCAGCGGAGAGACTTTCTCTACTGTTCACGTGACCGGCCCTTGGTGTGATTGGTGTGGTGCAGAATCATACAACACATTGACCGATGAAGACGGAGATGGCACGTACAGTGTTTCCGTATGTATTCCGGCAGGAGATGTGGAATACAAGTACATGTTGGACAATTGGGCCACCCAAGAAAACCTCATCGACGATGCCCAAGCGGGGAGTGCTTGTGCAGCCGTAACCGATGCAGCCAACTATGCCAACCGTTTGACCGCCGCTGGCACAACGACTTCTGACACTTATGGAAGTTGCTTGACTTGCGCCGAGCAGGCTGAGGCTGCTTTAGGCTGCACGGATGATGATGCTGTGAACTACAGCGCTTCAGCGACAACCGACAACGGATCCTGCATGTACAATGTCACCTTTCAAGTTGACATGGAACAAGCTGGTCTTGTGGCCGGCGATATCGTTTATGTCAACGGAACATTGAACGATTGGTGTGGCGATTGTAACCCCCTCTCCGACGAAGATGGAGACAACGTGTGGACGTTGACCTTGCCTTTGTCACCAGCCACGGTTGAGTACAAATTCACCATTAATGGATGGTCGGCTCAAGAAGAGTTGGCTGTTGGTTCTGACTGTGATTTCAATCCAGCAGATGGCTTTGCCAACCGAGGCTTCACCCTGGTGGATGCTCCCATTGTCATGCCACTCGTTTGCTACAACAGCTGCACAGAGTGTGTGGATGACATCGCAGGATGTATGGACAGTACTGCTTCGAACTACAACGCTTTGGCCAACATTGACAATGGACTTTGCCAGTATTCAGTCACCTTCCGGGTGGACATGGGCAACTTCCAAGGATCGTTTGGTGTGGTGAACGTCAACGGTACATTCAATGGATGGTGTGGCGATTGCAACCCCATGACGGCTGTAGGAGACGATGTCTATGAAGTCACATTGAACGTCTCTGCTGACACCATCGAGTACAAGTTCACCCTCGACGGGTGGTCACAGCAGGAAGAGTTCACACCTGGAACTTCATGCACAACAACCATGGACGGGTACACCAACCGAAGCCTGATTGTCGATGCCCCTCAAGACCTGGCTACTGTATGTTGGAACACCTGCGCGGCTTGTCTTGACTTCCCTGGATGTATGGACCAAACAGCAGTCAACTATGACGCTACGGCGCTGGTGGATGACGCTTCATGTCAGTACAGCATCACACTTCAAGTGGACATGAACCAATATGGTTTGGCCCCCTCTGATGTGGTGTATGTCAATGGAACGTACAACAGCTGGTGCGGCGATTGCAACCCCATGGACGACAGTGACGGAGATGGCATTTGGTCCTTCACCGTAAACCTGACCGAAGGCTTGCAAGAGTATAAGTTTACTGTCAATGGATGGTCGGCTCAGGAGATGTTCGATGGCAGCGAATCCTGCACGACAGCTCCCGCTGAGTATGTGAACCGTGTGCTGGATGTTGCGGCCAACGCAACGTTGGATCCAGTATGCTGGAACAGCTGCAGCGCCTGTCCTGTACCCGGTTGTACCGACAGCACGGCATGCAACTTTGTGCCCGCTGCCGATGAAGAGGATGGATCCTGCTATTACTGCTGTGCCGCTTTGGGCAGCAACTTGGCAGGCTATGGCCTCGAGCAGGAGATCGTCTCTTTCGACGGAATCTCTGGAATGACGACTTATCGCTTCTATGTTACCACTCCAAACGCTACGGACGTAGTGAGTGCGGTCAGTGGTGATTCCGAAGTGTCCACCCTCCTCAACACCACCACCAGCTTCTACCAAGATCCCCTCGGTAGTGTGTTCCCCAACAGCATCAACCCGCTGTTGTTTGATGCATACCCTGGACTTGAATTCGACAGCTGGGTCACCATTGGCATTGATCAGACACCAGATTTGAGTGCTGGTGAAGCAGCCATTGGTATGGCAGAGGCAGAGAGCTGGTCCACGGAATTTGAAAGTGGACAAAACCTCGCCATCGATGGTTTCTTCGGCGGCGCTTGGTACGTGACCAGTGACAACAGCAATGGACTCGCTGGAGATGACCACAAAGTGCTTTTGGCTCAGTTGACGACCGATGGCGAACTCAGTGGCCAATTCTTGGTCCAAGTTTTCCCTAACGGCGTCGCAGAGGGCTTGGGTGACATGGTCACCTTGACTTTTGGTCCATACTCGGATACAGACGCACCTGCGTTTGTAGACTTCCCATCAGATGTCACAGTCAGCTGCTCCGATGCCCTGCCCACTGCAGACGTGTTGGCAACAGATGCGTGTTCTGATGCGACGGTAACCATGAGTGAAACCACCACTGGAGATGGTTGTCTCGGCACTGTGGTCCGGACTTACACGGCGACGGACCTTGCTGGCAACAGCACCATAGACGTTTGGACCATCACGGTCGACGACAATGATGCACCAGTATTTACAACACCTGCAGACATTGCAGTCTTCTGCGGTGACGACTTGACCCCCGCCAATACGGGAGATGTTGTGAGCGCCCAAGACTGCAATTCATATACCATTTCCTACAACGATGTTGGGATGTACAACATGTCCCCTTGTGTAGGAGATCAAATTGCCCGTACATGGAAAGTGATCGACGCTTGCGGCAATGAATCCGTGGACATCCAGGTCATTACTGTAGAGGACAACGCTGCACCCACATTCGTGGAAGTTCCTTCCGATACGACCATCGCATGTGACGCATCTGTGCCTGCTTCCAGTGTCGTAGCAGCGGACGATTGCGGCAGTGTGACCACCAGCCAGTCCGATTCATCAGAGAATGGTGAATGTGCAGGCCACTCTACCATCTACCGGACTTTTGTAGCAGAGGACCCCTGTGGAAACACGAGCTCCTATGTTCAGACCATCACCTTGGTGGATACGGTCGCTCCCGTCTTTACCAGTGTTCCTGACGACGTGACCGTGAGTGTCTACGACGACGTGGAAGTGGTCATGGCCGAAGCTTCTGAAAACTGCAGTTCAGCGACAATCTTGTATGCGGACGAAGTTGATGGCAGCGCCAACGACTATGCGTTGATCACTCGAACCTTTACAGCCGTTGATGCATGTGGCAACTCTGCCACAGCAGTCCAGACCATCACGGTTTTGGAGGTGCTCGGTTGTATGGACGCTTCCGCTTGTAACTACAGCGATGTAGCCACTGCCGACGATGGCAGCTGTGATTACTGCTCCTGTGATGGCGTTTATCCTGCTACAGGACCTTACAGCTTGGACATCGACACCATTGAAAACGGCATTGATGGCATGACAACCTACCAGTTGTATGTCACCCTGGAAAACAACGATGATTTCCTTAGCGCCATCACTGGCGACTATTTGAATCCTTCATTTGTGCGCTCCAGCACATCATTTTACCAAGATGTTCTTGGATCGGCCAGTGCCCACGGCATCAATCAGGCTGTGATCGACGCGTTCCCGTCTGTTCAATATGACAGCTGGGTGTCGGTGGGACTCACTGCTTCAGCTGACTTGTCAGCAGGGGAGGGAGAAGTCTCAGTCGTCGAAGGCGAGCCATGGGTTGCAGCCTTTGAGGGCGGAAGCAACATTGAACTCACCGGCCAATACGGCGGGGGGTGGTATGCCTTGAATGGTTCTTCAAATGGCATTGCAGGTGATGACTTGCGTGTCCTCATGGGACAGTTCACAACCGATGGTGTCTTCAGCGGTCAATTGTATGTGCAAGTCTTCCCGAACGGAGACG
>CAJQJX010000073.1 GCA_905478795.1 uncultured Flavobacteriales bacterium | reverse complement strand
TGGCTGCCACGATCTGGATGGGACAAAGCGGGCTTGCTGAGCGGCGCTCGGCTTTTGCTCAGGTAGACGTCTCAGCCAATTACTATCGCAAAGACCGTCAATTGCGTCTTGCAGCCATGTGGCGACCATGGGGAGGCATGCACACTGCAAACTCCACAGGAAGCAACGGACGTTTTGCGCCAGACATGCGGCTCTCCCTGACCAAGGGGTTTCAGAATGCTCCTTTCGTGCTCTACACGACTTATGATGAAATGCAACAATGGGACCTCGCCCCTGAAGGGTATTACGACGACACCATTGACCCCCTGACTGGCGACACCCTTTCTTCGGGCACCTGGGCCTTTGGCGATCGGCTCTTGCGCCACCTCGCCATTGGCACGGGTTTAAACATCAGTGAAAATCTGGCCTTTCGGTTCGGTTACCACCACAGGCGCCGCCAAGAATTGCGCCTCGCCAATGCTCCGGGAACTTCAGGCTTTGCTTGGGGACTGGACTTCAAAGTGCGCCGATTCCACCTCTCCATTGCCCGCAACACTTACCATACTGCGGGAGCATCCACCCACCTCAGCATTCGCACCAGACTTACCGAACGGTGAGGACGCTGAGCATTGCTACCTTCGGAAGCGGTTAAACCGACCCCTTAAGTGATATGAAACGCATCAGCATTGCCATAGACGGACTCAGCGCATCGGGGAAAAGCACCTTGGCCCAAGGCTTGGCAAAAGCGCTGAATTACATCTATATAGACACTGGTGCGATGTACCGCGCGGTGACCTTATTTGCGTTGCGCGAGAAGCTGATTGACCACGAAAGCAACCTGAATGAAGAGGGCATGATCATGGCCCTGCCTCGGATTTATTTGACTTTTCGGTTCAATCCCGGCACGGGCAAAAGTGAAATCTGCCTGAATGGCCGAAACGTGGAGAAGGAAGTTCGCGCCCATGAAGTGTCGCGTCAAGTAAGTGTGGTATCCCGCCTTCCAGAAGTGAGGGAAAAGCTTGTGATTGCCCAGCGCCGGATTGGAGAAGCAGGTGGAGTGGTCATGGATGGCAGGGACATCGGAACGGTTGTACTGCCCAATGCAGAACTCAAGTTCTTTATGACTGCGAGCATCAAAGCCCGCGGAGAGCGGCGACACGCTGAGCTTGCCCGACGTGGACGTGCGATAGCGCTCGATGATGTCTTGTCTAACCTTCAGGAACGTGACCGGATTGACAGCACCCGAGAACACAGCCCATTGACTCAGGCAGAAGACGCCATCGTCATTGACAACAGTGACCTCTCCATCGAACAACAATTCGATCACATGATGTCCTGTGCACAACAAGTGCTCAATGCGTAAATCCCGCATTTGGCCCGTCCTGTTGCTCGCGCCTGTCCTCTTGAGCTGTCAGCCAGGAGAGGCGCAATCTGAAGCCCCTACTGCTCTTCGACCTGCATTTTTAGAAAGGGGTGACACCACAGCGGCCTTGGCCGTGATGGACAGCATGACCCTTCGGGAAAAGGTGGGCCAGTTGATGATGGTGCCCTTGTACTCCAAACCGGGCGAACCAGATTCCAAAATCGGGGTGCGTGATGCCATTGAAACATGGGGCGTTGGAGGTGTCATTGCCATGCAAGGAGACACCTTGACCACCCGCCTCAACCTCGCTGAGCTCGACAGTTTGGCTCTAAAGGAAAGTGGACTGCACCTCTTGACGGCCATGGATGCAGAATGGGGGTCTGGAATGAGGCTTCCCGATGGGATCACCTTTCCCAAAGCCATGGCGCTCGGGGCCACAGAAAATGAAGCGCTCGTCCGAAATGCTGGCTTTGCGGCAGGTCAGGAATTGCGACATATGGGCATCGGCATTGACTTTGCGCCAGTAGCCGACGTCAACAGCAACCCTGCGAACCCCGTCATCGGCAACCGATCCTTTGGCTCCAGACCTGAGGTTGTAGGCGACCTGGCTTCAGCCTGGGCTGAAGGGCTCCGCAAGGCAGGTGTCATGTCAGTAGGCAAGCACTTTCCTGGTCATGGCGATGCAGACCTTGATTCCCATTTGGCCCTTCCTGTGATTTCTTCGGATGCCCGCACATTGGCCACCGTAGAGCTACCGCCTTTCAAAACCCTGGTCTTCCGTGGTGTTGACGGCATGATGACCGCCCACCTCGACGTGCCGGCTTTGGATTCTGTAACGGGCTTGCCCACTTCCCTATCTCCTCTGGTGATTCGCGACCTCTTGCTGGACTCATTGGGGTTTGAAGGACTCGTTTTTACGGATGCGCTGACAATGGCTGGCGCGGCGGACCCTGTTCCTCCCGGCACCCGAGAAGTCGCTGCGCTCAAGGCCGGAAATGACATCCTGCTGTTTCCTTCCGAACCCGGTTTGGTGATGGACAGCATCGAAGCCGCCCTTCTTCGCGGCGACTTGGATACAGCGCGCATTCATGAGGCCTGTCTCAAGGTTTTACTGGCCAAACAATGGACCCAAGGCGGCCCCATAAGCGCGCCCCAGACAGACCTGCACCGGTTGCAAGAGGACATCCGTGGCCACATGCTGGTCCGCCTGGGAAAAGGACACGTATTGGACCATGGACTGCGCACCGCTTTGGTGGTGGTCGGAAACAGAGGTTCAGCGGCCGAAGAGCGGTTGCGCTTGACCTTTCCAGACCTCAAAGTGGTGCGACAAGGCAAGGGGGCCATTGGACTGGCTGACCAGCAGCGAATCGCCGCCGGTGTCGCCGACTGTCCGCAAGTGTTGGTGGCGTTTGTGGACGAAAGCAACCGGCCCGCGCGTCGGTTTGGACTGCCCAATGGCGCAGATGCGTTGCTCCATGCCCTATCCAAAGGGGAACACCCCCTGTTTGTGTCGCTCTTTACCAGCCCTTATGCCTTGGAGTTCTTGAAGCCTGGGCCTGACAGAGAGTGGCTGGTGTGCCATCAGGAAGACCCCATGACCCAGCGGGCGGCCATGGCCGCTCTGTGCGGTGAAGGCGACGCCTTGGGCAAGCTTCCTGTCGATGTAGGCCATTGGAAAGCAGGTCAAGGGAACCCTCTCCGTTCCCGGCGTTTGCCCCGCACTTCCCCCTCTCCAACCATGAAGGTGATGGGAGAACGGCTGGATAGCCTTGCGGCCGAAGCAGTGCACCTCGCCTCCACACCGGGAATGCGCATTTTGGTGGTGGTGAACGACAGCATACGCTACGACGGCACCCATGGAAACTTGGGAGACCCTGCGGCAACACCGGTTCAGAGGAACCACGTGTATGACCTTGCTTCCATCACCAAAGTGGCCACCTCGACGTTATTGACCATGATGTCGGTTGAGCGGGGACTGTTCAATCTGGAGCAACCACTTTCCGAGCTGTTGCCCTCAGACCACGCCGCTCCTTTACACCCGGAACTCGGCAAAAGAACCCTGAAGGATGTCTTGGCACACCGTTCGGGCTTGCCGGCTTGGATTCCCTTCTATGCGGACCTTATAGCCTACGAAGATTCGATAGGTGGCGTGTTGAGCGAAGACCCTGTCGATGGTTGGATCCCTTTGTGCGAAGGCCGATGTATGCACCCCATGTGGTGCGATTCTATTCGGCGCGTAGTCCGTGGGATTGAACCCAAACCAATGGGCCATTACCGCTACAGTGACTTGGGGTATTACCTGCTCAAGGACATCCTTGAAGCGCATTGGAAACAGCCATTGGAAGTGTTGGCAGACAGCCTGATTCACGGTCCTTTGGGCCTCCATCGCATGGGATATCACCCCCTACAGTGGGCCGAACTGGAGCACATCGCTCCAACCGAGCTGGACACGGTATTCCGCGGGACTTGGGTGCGGGGCACCGTTCACGACCCGGGTGCTGCCATGCTGGGCGGTGTCGCAGGACATGCCGGATTGTTCTCCGATGCCCACGACTTGGCGCTCCTCATGGAGGTCATGCGGAATGGAGGCGTGCGAAATGGCTTTCAACTCGTCAGCCCTGCTACTCTGGAGGCGTTTACCTCACGCGCCTTCACCCTTGAAGACAACCGAAGGGGCCTTGGATGGGACAAGCCCGGCCTGGAAGAAGACACCGGGGCCAGCGGCAATGCAGGTTCTTGGTCCAGTTTTGGGCACAGCGGATTCACGGGTACGTTGGCTTGGACGGACCCAGAAGCAGGTTGGACCGTGGTCATTTTGAGCAACCGCATTTGTCCTGATGCTGAAAACCGCATCTACATCAATGAAGACATTCGCACAAAAGCCCTTGAAATCGTTGAGGATGCTGTTCACAGTAAGAGCAGATTCAAAGAACTTGGGCCCAGCGTTGGTCCCCAATAGTACATTGCAGTATGAGGATTGGAATGGTGTGCTACCCCACGTTTGGCGGAAGTGGAGTGGTGGCGACAGAACTGGGAAAGGCTCTAGCTGCCAATGGGCATGAAGTGCATTTCATCACTTATGATCAGCCCGTTCGGCTGGGAAGTTTTCGGCCCAACGTGTTCTACCACGAGGTTCAGATATCGCAGTACCCCTTGTTTGATTACCCGCCCTACGAGCTGGTCCTCGCGTCCAAGATGGTGGAGGTCGTTCGCCAACAGAACCTGGACTTGTTGCATGTGCACTATGCCATCCCACATGCCTCTAGTGCCTATATGGCCAAGCGCATTCTCGCCGAGGAAGGGCGACACCTTCCGGTGGTGACCACCTTGCACGGTACAGACATTACATTGCTCGGCAAGGATCCTGGATTCGAACCTGTCATCTCTTTTGCCATCAACCAAAGTGATGCTGTCACGGCCGTCAGCACCAGTTTAAGAAGTGACACCTACAAGCTGTTTGGCATCAACCAAGACATCGAGGTCGTCCCCAACTTCATCTGCCCAGACCACTTCAAAGAGCTGCGGGGTCAAGAGCGCCATGACTTTGCAGAAGATGAAGAGCATCTCCTCTGCCACATTTCTAACTTCCGCCCGGTGAAGCGGGTGGTGGACGTGATCCGCACCTTCGCATTGGTTGCAGAGCGGCTGCCCGCCAAATTGTTGATGGTCGGAGATGGTCCTGACCGATCCGAAGCCGAACGTGTGGCCCGGGAATGTGGCATTGAGGGCAAGGTGTTTTTCCTGGGCAAACTCAAGAATCCTCTGGAAGCCCTGTCCATTTCAGACCTGTTCTTGCTGCCTTCAGAAAGTGAGAGTTTTGGTCTCGCAGCGCTTGAGGCCATGGCCTGTGGCGTTCCCGTTGTGGCTACAGAAACAGGCGGGTTGCCAGAAGTCATCCGTCACGGAGTGAGCGGCATGCTGGCGCCGATTGGCGCCGTCGAAAAAATGGCCGAGCACGCAGAGTTCCTCTTGGCCCCCCAACACCATGAAAAGTTCAAGCAACAGGCGCTCAAACGCGCTGCTGCCTTTGACATCACACGGGTACTCCCCGAGTATTTGCGGATTTATAACGGTGTCCTAGCCGAGCAACCTGCTGACTAATGGGTACGCGACTTGAAAGGTCCAACGGCTTGATCGGTGACCGGATCGCCTTTGCATGGCAAGACCGTGGAACAGAAAGCGAGCAATTGCGCGTGACGATTTCCCAAGGGACAACGGCATCGAACATGGCCATGCTTTCAATCTGGATGGTCATGTGGCTGTGCTTAGAAGCCGCCGTTTTGTACTTCTGGCTCCAAGGTTCTTCTGAAGGCAACGCTGCCGTTGGGTATGCCATCTACTCGGCATTCTGGGCATTCTTCGCGTTTCGGATTGGCAAAGTCTGGCTCTGGCGCTTACGCGGCAGCGAGGTCATTGTGATTGACCGTCGCGGAATCTCTGTGGCCATGGTTTTTGGCCAGCGCGGCCTGCCCGACTTTTTTGCCCACGGAGCCTACAAAGGCCTGTCGAGGGTTGAAGAGAACCCTGCCCAAATCCTGCGCACGTTTGAACAAGCATTTTGGTCCATGGGAGGCGAAACACTCAAGTTCAGTGGTGGAAAGCGCACCATGGTCTTTGGGAAGCAGCTAACGGACCGCGATGCTGATGGTTTGCTGAGGCTGATGCGTCCTGCTGCACAGAGGCTCGAACGCAAGGTTGAATCAGCTTGAGACCAGGGCCCTGACCGCTGCGGCATAGCCCTCTAGTCCCAAACCGCAAATCACGCCTTGGCACACAGGGCTCAGCAAGCTCACATGTCGGAACGCTTCACGGGCATGAACGTTTGTGATGTGAACCTCAACCACTGGGGCTTCAATCGACGCCACAGCATCTCGCAACGCCACTGAAGTATGGGTATACCCCCCGGCATTCAATGCGATGCCGCCACCTCCAAAGCCAATGGCGTGTAGGTGGTCAATCAACTCTCCCTCCACATTGGACTGAAAGTAGCTCAACTGTACTTCTGGAAATGCTGCACGCAGTGACTCGAAGTAGGCTTCGAAAGAAGTGTGCCCGTATTTGTCGGGCTCCCGCTGGCCGAGCAGGTTCAGGTTGGGGCCATTGACAATGTGAACGGTGTGCTTCATGTCATGATCAGGCCAAGGCCACTTCTTCGTGGGCGTCGACAAACAAAATGTTGCCGATGCCATGGTGGGCTTCAAACAACTTCACCCCTTCACTGCGGATATCGGCATCATTGAACCCAATGAAGGTGAGGTCAGCAAACTTGCTGCGCTCATCGATCAGCGCCTCCTTGAGGTCACCCGGCATCTCCTCCACCATCTCAATGTTTTGCTCGCTGACCGGAATGCGGCCTGCTTGAATCAAATCGCGGAGAGCCTGTTCCTTTTGAGCACGGTCCCCGTCCCGGTAGATCGAGAAGACTTGGATGTTCGAGTCCCGCCAATCGGGGTGTCCTTGCAGCACATACGCCATGAGGATCATGAGGTTGGCGTTGGCTGAATCTTCTGGCGTAATCCAAATGTGGATGGAACGCCGTTCACCAAAACCCCGGAAACTCGAGCGCAATAAACAGAGGTCCAGATTGGAGCCGCGCAAGAGATCATAATTGGTCACCATCTCTTGGGCGCTTTGTGGCTGCTCATCGATGTATTCGAGCAGGATCGCATTGTTTCCTTGACCGCTGATGCCAGGAAGCTGGACACTTTGGGCGATGGCCGAGGTGTATGAGGGCGATACGATCGTTGAAACGCTCACCCTACTCCTCACCGCATTTCCAAGGTCGGTCAGCCCCTGCTTGGCGCGGATGGAGCTGCGGAAGGTGCGGGCGTCGAGCCTGCCTTCAATCAAGTGCACGTAGGTGCCAAATCCTTGACGGTGCGCCAGCCAGCGCACCATGTCAAAAGCACCCGGCCTTCTAAAAGTATCCTTGCTCACACCCAGCACCATAGGACGCCAGTCCTTCCGGTCCAGCTCAGCCGTATCTCGGCGTTGCAAAATGAGCTGCAGTTGGCGGGAAAGCTGAAACAGCATGCCCCGGAACAATGCCACCATGCCCCGTTCACCCCTCCGGACCAATCCGCTGTAGATGGCCACCATGATGACCAAGCTGCCCAGGGCATAGCTAAAGTTCATCAGGAACATCAGGTAAAAACAGGTCACTGCCCCCACCAAGCTCAGCAACCAATGAGATCGGAACGTAGGACGGTAACTCGGACTGGCCGCAAAATGCTCGAACAGGCTGACCAGACAAATGGCACCATACGTCACCATGAAGAACATGGAAATGATCTCGGCCACCGCGTTGATGTCACCCAGCGAGACGAAAATGAAACCGATGGCGCAGGTGACGATGGAGGCAATGACCGGCTCGTTGTCGGATTTCCGCCCCCGCTTGAGCCTCAAGCCGATGGCCTTTGGGAAAATTCGATCCAAGGCCAGAGCCTGCAAGGTGCGTGGCGCGATGATGACGCTCCCGAGCGCGCTGGAAATAGCGGCAGCGGCCAGACCCATTGGAATCAGCGGTGGCCAAATGGAAATGGACTCCATGTAGAGTTGGTCAGAAGCCAATTGCTCTGGGGTCGCACTGACCCAAAATTTCAAGGCTACAATGATGTAGACCACAATACCGGTTACGGTGGCCCACAGCGTTCCTCTGGGAATGGCGCGGGCGGGCTCCTTCAGGTCTCCGCTCAACCCCAATCCTGCCGCGATGCCTGTGAAGGCCGGGAAGATGAAGGTGAACACCTCGATGAAGGAATACCGCTCAACGGTGCGGCCATCCGCGGTGATGAAGGAGGCATCAATGGTGCGGAGGATATCGAGCTCAGCTTGCGGCTCCCCGGTTCCAAAGAAAAAACTGAGCAAGGCCACAACCAGAACGGCCACCACACCGTAGAGCGCCTTCACCCCGACCTGCGCACCTTTGGTGAGCATCAGGATGGTCAGCAACGTCATAAAACCGTAATTGACCTGCCAAGGGGCGATCACCATACCATGGCTCACTTCGAGCCAACTGAGCAAGTCCCGGGTGGACACCGTAAATGCGATGATGTAGAATGCCACACTGATCGCCTGGCTCAAAAAGAGGGCAATGCCAATGGAGCCTCCAATCGACAAGCCAAAGGAGCGGCTGATCATGTAATACGCCCCTCCCCCTTCTACTTTTTGGTTGGTCGCGATCTCGGCCACGGCAAGGGCTGTGGGGATGGTCACCAGATGCCCCAAAACGATGATGACCATGGTCCAGAGCAAACCCACGTGGGCTACGGCAAACCCAAAGCGCAGAAACAATATGGCACCGAGAATGGTCGAGATGGCCGTCATGAAAACGGCAAACGTCCCAAGTCCCTTTTCCTGCATGCCGTGAAAATAGTCTTCGGCGCGTTTGTCTCCGTCACTGAAGGGTTCATCGGCGCCATCAGTTTTCACGAATTCCCCACCATCCTTGCTGCATGAGGGATTACACCATCCACATACCGGTACGCTGCGGAGCAGGGAGAGCCCGTAAATCCGTGCCCCATGATTTTATCCTACACCCCATCACATCTGCTCACACTTCTGTTCACCCTGGCTGTTTTGCCTTCTGCTTTATTTGGGCAATCCTGCCCCGCACCCGCACCCATTACGCCTCCGTGGCTCACCTATCCTGCCCTGCCCTTTCGACACGTGACCCTCACATCCCTGGGAGCGCGCGCCGCCAATGTCTACCTGATGGATACGGGTGCCGAACTGGGCAGGCCCTTTGTCTTTGTAGAGGGCATTGACTTTGGGCTGAGTGGTACCTCTTCTGACCTTCAACTCGGCGACTTTGGATGGGCGGCATTCAACGGCTGCTCTTCCGATCAATACCCGATGATGGCCAATATGCCCGTCCTTTTGGACTCGCTGATGCAGCGGGGGTTCCACCCTGTTCTGGTTGACTTTGAGGCGGGGACAGGCGATATTTTTGCCAATGCGGAACTGTTGGTCGACATCCTCACCCACCTCAAGGAACATCAACACGACGCCCGTCCTATGGCATTGGGAGGGGCCAGTATGGGGGGGCAAATTGCCCGCATCGCCTTGCGCATGATGGAAGATGAAGGGGCGTCCCATTGCTCTCAGCTCTACCTCAGCTTGGACAGTCCACATCGAGGAGCCAACATCCCCATCGGTCTCCAACAAATCATTGCTGCCCTCAGCTCCAACGGCGGTGCCGTCGGGCCACTCTCTGCGGCATTGTCCTCAACCGCTGCGCGTCAGTTGCTGCTGAAGCAACTCCTGCCCCTGAATCCGAGACAAGCTTACCAAGACAGCCTGAACACATTGGGGTGGCCCCAATGGTGTCGCAACATCGGCATCGCCAATGGCGCTCTTGGACCTGTCGCTGACCCGAACCAGCCCCTCTTGGACTTTGAATATGCCATCCTTTCCTCAGAGGCATTGGGGGACATTGGCGGCTTATTGGACCTCGAAATTCATGCCGATCCAGGGTCCATAACACATCCATTTGCAGCGCCTTTCGCCCCTGTAACCAGTCTGCTTGAGATGCCTTCAGGTGGCAACTGGCCCTGGCCACTTGACTTAACGGTCGGCCATGACGTCCAAGGAGCGGCAGCATGGGGCGGGTCGTTGGATCTCATGCCAGGTGGAACGCGGCCATCCCTGCATCAATTCGCAGAGGCCTTCAACGCTTCACTGGCAGACATGGATCTGCCCTGGCCCCTGCAAATACCCGCCATTACTGCCGATGAATACCAGCCCTTGCATTGCTTTATCCCCACGGCCAGCGCACTCGGAATCGCTCCCCCATGGGAGGGCATCACCGCCGAACAATTGGTCACCGATTCGCCGTTTGACGACGTGCACTTTGCCACAGTCAATGAACCACACAGCGAAATCAACACCGCCAACATCCAGTTTGTCTTGAACCAATTGGACCTTACCGAATGTCCAGTCCCTCCAGGGGATTTGACAGGAGAAGTGGTGCTGAATGAAGCCGGCGACTGGTTTCTCACTGCACTTACGGTTCTTGGTCGGCTGTGCCTTCAATCTGCAGAACAGGAATTTGGCGCGGACGCTGCGGCTCCGTCTTCTCATGGGACGTTTGAGATTTTGTCATGTCCTGGACTCCTCACGGTTGGTGCCGAGGGCATTCTGGAATTGGGGGGTGGTGCGGCCTCCGAAATGGCGACCGCACAGCTCACTGTTCGCTCGGGAAGCACACTCCGAATTGAAGGCCAGTTGATTCTTCATCCAGGCAGTGAGCTGGTGCTGGAACCCGGAGCTGCACTTCAAATCGCCGGTGGGATTCTGGATCAAAGGCCACACTCAACCATTCAAGCACAGCCTGGGAGCACCATCGAATCCGAAGGCCATAACGTCTGGGCGCAAGCATTTGCCAGCCAGCTAATTCTCGATGCTTCCGTTACCCTCTTCGAGCACAGTCAATGGCATCACCACTTCTCACCGGAAGCGCGCATTCGGACCACATCGCATTGCGGTTTTGAATTGCATGCGGCATCGTCCATGTCCATGCAAGCCCTCGAGGACGAAACCCATTGGGTCATAGCGTCCAATGGTGCAGTGCAGATTGACGGCCTTGGCACTTGGCAGCACC
>CAJQJX010000072.1 GCA_905478795.1 uncultured Flavobacteriales bacterium | reverse complement strand
TTCATTGACGGTCCAAGGAATCACCCGGATGTCTTGGGACTGTAGGTCCTGCACATCATTGGCGTCAATGCGCTCCCACTGAGGACTGTAGATCGAGGGCTTGAAGTTGATTTTCGCCAACTCTTCGGAGACAGGGCCATCGGAATCGGTGAGCCATGCCGTCGTCATCTCGGGTGCTTGTTCGTGGACCGCATTCAAAACAGGGGCACTAAAGCTCTGTATGCAAGTCCGTTCAACAATGCCGAGCCTGCGCACTTCGGCGATGACCGCTTGGGCAAACGAAGCGGCATCGGGACAGAACTCGGGCTCGAGGTCTGCTCTGTGCTTGATTTCAATATTGTAGCGGGCTTTTCTGCCTTCGATTCTGAGCGGAACCTCTTCTGTCACTTTGACGACTTCAGCCAAGGTGGGTTTTTCGACGGGCAAGTGGCGTTGGTCGGGAAACTTCGGGTGTGGTTTTGTGCCGCAGTCAAACGATTGAATTTCTGCGGTCGTCATTTGGTGAAGGTTGTACTGCCGTTCTTTTGAGGCAGGAATGGCCTCTCCGTTGGGCGCCGTGCAAATGACATGGCTCATCCAAGGCTCATGGCTGACGATCAGGTTGCCGTCTTTGGCGATGCACAGGTCCATTTCCAAAACGTCGGCGCCTTCTCTCAAGGCAATGACAAAACCGGGAATGCTGTTTTCTGGAAGGAGGCCCCGGGCGCCTCGGTGGCCTTGGATTTCTAATCCAGGAGGCTCTGGCTCAGCAACAGCAGCGGGGGCTGTAGATGTTTTCATGTTGTCAGAATCGGGTGCTTTGTTGTCTGCCTCGTTGCATCCGAAAGCCATGAATACCATCAGAAGTCCCAAGGTGTGAATCACTCGTGTCATGCCTCGAAAATACTTCAAGGCAGAATGGCAAGTCTCGTTGTTTCATGAAGACTAATTTCCCCGTCATGGATTCTTCGGAACGGACGGCATCAGAGCGGTTGGTCTCAAGGGCTGACTTGGCTTTGTGGTCGGGATTGCACGAACGCCATCCGTTGGTGGGCCTCTTTCACCGTTTTGGTGGTGTTCGCAGGCTAAACTTGGCCTACGATCGTCTGGCTCATTTGGGGGCGTCGGGGTTCATCGACCAGGTATTTGACCAGCTGGGGCTGAGCATAGCCCTGGCGCCAGAGGACTTGGCACGCATCCCCAAAGAAGGAGGCTTTATTCTGGTTTCTAACCATCCTTTTGGTCCGCTGGACGCCTTGGCATTGGTCAGTGAAGTGGCGAAAGTCCGTTCGGATTTTAAGTTGGGAGTAGAAGATGCCATGGGCCGAATTCCCCAGCTTGAAGAGGCCTTTGTGGTGGTCTCTGACGCGGCAAGTGAAGGGGGGGGAGCCCGAATTTCCGGTTGGAGGGAAGCTGCCGTTCACTTGGCAGAAGGGGGTGGGTTCGGTGTCTTTCCAGCCATAGAAGTCAGTTCCTATGACCGTTCCAAAAAATGGGTGGCAGATGGGCGTTGGAATGCATCGCTGATTGGTTGGGCGAGCAAACAGGGGGTGCCCATAGTCCCCGTCTACATCGATGGAGCGAACAGCCACTTGTCTCAATGGTTGGGGCTGATTCACCCATCGCTTCGTTCATTGAGAATGCCTGCGGAAATCCAAAACAAAAAGGGGCAGGTGTTGCGCATGCGCATCGGTCATCCCATTAAGAAACGGGATTTGGCAGGTTTCGAAAGCCATGACCAGCTGGCCCGCTTTCTCCGGGCCAAGTCTTATGCAATGGGAGCGGCTTACGATGTGCAAAGGGACCTGTTCAAAGGGCTGCGCTTTCCCAAGCGTCCCGTGGAGTTGGCGCCTGCAATGCCGATGGATTCACTGAGTCGCGAAATGGACGCGTTGGCCGATGTCAAGTTGTTTTCACACCAGGAGTTCGATGTGTTTTATGTGGCAGCGGAGCGCATTCCACAGATGTTAAATGAAATCGGCCGTTGCCGGGAGCTGACTTTTAGGGCGGTGGGCGAAGGCACAAATAAGGCATTGGACCTTGACGAATATGACCTGTACTACCAGCATTTGCTGCTGTGGGACCGCGAGGCCAAGCGGTTAGCCGGGGCTTACCGCGTAGGAGAGGGTTGGGAAATCATGGAGCGGTATGGGGCCAGGGGGTTCTACACGCGTTCGCTGTTTAGGATGCGGAAAGGAATCTTTCCCGTTTTGAAGTCCAGCGTAGAGTTGGGCCGATCGTTCATTGTGTTGGATTACCAGCGCAAAAGGATGCCGTTGTTTTTGTTGTGGAAGGGCATTTTGGCGGTGCTGCTCAAGTCCAATGAAGCCCGCTATGTCATTGGGCCTGTGACCATCAGTAGCGATTACTCGCAGTTTTCACGTGCGTTGATTATGGGCTTTGTGCGGCGACACTATTGGGAAGAGTCATGGGCGAGGTTCATCCGACCTCGAAAGCGCTTTGCCTTTGAAGAGAAGCGTGTGGATACCACGGCATTGCTAGAGGGCATAGGAGACGATGTCAAACGCTTGGACCGCATCTTGGCAGACATCGAGCGCCCCGATGTCGTGGTTCCTGTCTTGCTCAAGAAGTACCTGCACCAAAACGCACGGATCTTGGGCTTCAACCGAGATCCCAAATTCAACGATGCGCTGGATGGTTTGATGTTACTGGATGTGCGCGATCTGCCCGCCGAAACACTCGAAAATCTCCAGCGCGAATTCGGTTTCGGCTGAAGGTTTTCGGAATAGGTGTGGCCCGGATGGGGCCGGAACCATTTCTTAGATGGAGTACGAGAGGGTCACAGAATACGTGCGGCCTCGGGTAAAGCTCGACCAGTCATAGAGCACGTCGTTGAAGAGGTGCGTCATGCGGTTTCTTGGGTTGAGCAAGTTCCTGGCCTTGAATCCAATGCGGAAGTTCTCTCCCCAGCCTTTGCTCATGCTTAAGTCCAGCGTAGGGGTGGGCTGCTGCATCACATTGGGAAGCGCACCTTGTGTGACCAAGAACACTTTCGGGCCTTGGACATTGAAGGACAAGGTGGTCACGAGGTCGATGCTGTCATTGACATAAGTCATCACGCCATTGACGATATAGGGGGCTTGTCCAAACATGGCCCGGGTGTCTGGGTGATTGGGGTCTTGGGCACGGATGCTTTCGAGTTCCGCCTCCTGAATTTTTACTGCTGAACGGATGAGGGTCAGGTTGCCAGAAATGGACAGGTCTTTGAAAAAGCGGGCGCTGGTCACATTGGCCAGGTCTTTTTTGGCCTCAAACTCCACGCCCACCACATCGGCAAACGGTACGTTGGACCAAGTGAGCTCTTCGTTGACAGCTTCGATGACTTGGGTCTGTTCGATGGGGGCGTTGAAGTGCTTGTAGAAGACTCCAGCTGAGATCATTTCGCCCAAGGTGGGGTAGTGCTCCAACCTCAGGTCCACATTGTCGATGCTGGTTTGTCCCAACGAAGGATTGCCTTTGAGGGTTTGCAAAGTTTCAAAGTCAAATCCTCGGAAAGGAGCCTTCTCACGGAATACTGGACGGGCCAAAGTCTTGCTGTAGGCTGCGCGCAAGTTGGTGGTCCGGATGGGGTCCACCTTGCCCAAGACGTAAGTCATGTTGATGGAAGGCAACAAGTTGGTCTCCTCCAATGTGCCGCGGTTGTTGGCGATCTGTTCTGGAGTTTGGTCTGAAGTGTCGCGGGTGCTCTCAATGCTCATGCTGGCCGATTCCAGTCGCATGCCCACGTTTCCGCTGAGCCGTTCGTTGACACGGGCATCGAGCATCGCATAGGTGCCCACCACATTCAAGAATCCCGCATCGGAGTTGGCAGGGTTGCTCACGTTGTTGGTCTGAATGAAATCAGTGCCTTGTGAAACCACGAGGTTGGGATCGGCGAAATACTGGGTGGGGTCACCTCCTGCAACGTCAAAAAACTGGCCAGAAGCGGCAAAGGTGAACGCAGCTTCTTGCTGGTTGCGCTCGGTTCTGACGAAGCTACCTCCAAAGGACAGCTTGCCTTCCAGGCGATCGGAACCAGAGAAGACAGGCTTGCTCACGTTGACTTTGACATCGGTTTTGCTCTCTTCAAGATTGCGCCAAAAGCGATTTGGAGCAGGGTAGCGATCGGGGCGAATGCTATAGAAGCGGCTGGTTTCGGTGGGGATTTCCATATCGCCGATGGCGATGCCTTCTTGTTGAAGGGCTTCCACTGTGCCGGCAATGTCTTCTGCCCAATTGCTGTTCAATACACCGTCATCCACCAAGCCTTCGATTTCGTCGAGGACGTCTTCAGAGGCCGAGGCGTCCAAAGCGGAGCCGTCCGCATCAAAGAAGACCGCTTCGTCTACGAGGGCTTCTGTGTTGTCGATGTAATTGTTGAACAAGACGCGCAGGTCCGGCGTGCTCATGCGGCCTTCAGAGCGGCTCGCGATCCAGTCAATGGTCACTTCGGAACCTGGCATGTAATGTTCGCCGCGCATTTGGAACGTGTTCAACGTGCGGCTTTGGTAGCGGTGTGAGCGTTGCTGTTGAATCTCATCACCATCCCTTGGGTTGAGTCCTTCTTGGAAGCGGGCGCTGTTGGTTCCGCTGGTGATGGACATGCCCATGAGGGACACTTTGTTGAATTCGTTGAGTTTGTAGCTCAGGTTCAACAGGGTATTCCAGCGGTGGGTCTCGTTGGTGCGCTCGTCGGTGTAGCGCTGTTGCATGTCCAGGGCGTCGGTGCCTGCCACGTCACCGGCTGCCCAGCGGCCGTAAATGCCGTCTTGATATCCCCGGGTGTTCCGGGCGTATTGGGCGCCGAATGTGTAGCCAAGTTGACGGCCAAACAAAGAGGTTTGGTTGCCAAACGTAATGGAGTGCTTCATGTCCATGGCGGCCGTCCGGCGAACGTGCTCCCAGGTGTTGTCAAAGCTCTGTCCCACATCGGTGAGACCTTGGTTGGCTTCAATGGATGCAGGAATGGCTGCTTGGAAGTACAGAGAGTCTCCCATTTGAGTGGAGCCCCATTGGTCTGCGTACCCCAAGCCCGTCAAAACACATTGGGCGTCTGCATAGGCTGCGATGTCATCTAAAGCATTCAATCCGCACCCTGCAAGGGCATCGTCAACCAGGCTGCTGGACAACATGTCGCGGTCAATGATGTATTGGATTTGATCGCTAAAGGAGACGGAGATGGCGCTGGGCCATCCATTTTGTGCGGCAGCTTGGGCCTCTGAACTCAGGCTTCTGGAGCCATCATCGAATCCGAGCCAATCCTTGGTGCCGCGCTGGCTGGAAATGACCTCTTTGCCTGTGGTATTGCTGTTCCAACCCAAACTGCTGGAATAGTTGAACATAAACTTCTCTGGGAAGTCTTTGGTCTCCACGGAGATGTAGGCGCCTGCCCAATCAGAAGGCAGGTTGGCAGTTTGAGTTTTGACCACCTTCAGGTTGTCCACCAAGTTGGTGGGGAAGAGGTCCATTTCGATGGTGTTCCTGCGGGGGTTCATAGAAGGAACTTCCGCACCATTGAGGGTGGTTTTGATGTAGCGGTCCGAGAGGCCCCGAACGAAGATGAAGTTGCCCACGGTGGACACCCCCGATACGCGCTTCATGGCACTGGCGGCGTCATTGTCTCCGGTCCGCCTGATTTGCTGACTGGAGATGTAGTCAATGCTGGCCGCAGATTTTTTCTTGATGTTCTCCATGTAAGTGTCCCGCGCACGGTCCACTTTGGCCACCACCTCCGCGGCCTGCTCAATCACAAAAGTTTCTGGATAGAGGTTGAATTCGATGACTTGAACATCGTTGCCAACGATGATCACCTCTTGGACAAGCGGGCGGTAACCGATGAACCGCCCAATGACGTTGTACGTGCCAGGCGCTAAGCCCTCTAGGCTGAAATTGCCATCCAAGTCCGCCATGGCGCCCTTGGTCGTGCCTTCGATGAAGGCGTTGGCGCCAATCAGACTTTCGCCTGTGTTGCCATCGTTGATTTTACCGCGGATGACCCCTTGTGATTGGGCAGTAAATGCTGTGGCCAAGATGACCAGGAGCTGAAGCAGACGCATGCGCTCTAATTTGTTTTACAAAGTGAGCGCAGAAGCTTTCTGGGCACGTTAACCCGGTGTTAACCGCTCTTTTTCTTTTGATGACCACAACATGAACAACCGGAGTTCTGTAGGGAACAAAACTCCGGTTGTTGACGGATAAACAAGGGGCAAATAGCCCGGGCTCAAGGGAATTAGTTTCGCTTGGTCACCACGGTAGCCCAAGGGGTCTGGCCATCTGTACCCCTCAAGAAGTACATTCCTGACGGCAAGTTTGCGGTGTTGATTCGAAGCGATGTCTGGGTGGTAAACCCGGATTGAATCAAACTTCCGTTGGCATTGACCATCACCCAGTGGGAACCAGTGTGGTGAGGGATCGACACGCTCACGGCGTCTGTGCATGGGTTGGGAAAGGCCAGCACTTCGGCACGTGCTCCAAACCCAGCAATTTGAGAAACTCCTGATCCGAAGAGCGCGCGCTCATCGCAGAAAGTCCATCCCAAAGCCCAATCTTGACCCGATCCAAATTCGCTGTCTACGTTGATCGGGTCGGTGGCCTGCTGACCAGCCGCATCAAAATTGAATTGATCATCGATGTCCAAATTGTTCAGGATCTCAATGCCATTGTCTGCGGCGTAGGCATCCAATTGAGCATCACCGTCTTCAACATCGGTTCCGTCGTAGTCTAAAGCATCCTCGCAATTGAACATCTTGATGTTGCTCAAGGTGAGGTCACCGGTGAGGTAATGATCGAAGGCGTCAAGGGGCGACTCTTTGTCCTCGATTTCAATGCCCTCATCCACATTGGCAAACAGTCCGTTGCTGACGTGGCCGCCAGAACCATTGCGGAACAACAGCCCTTGGCCTCCGCCAACGCCTACGATGGTCCAACCCGTGACGGTGGGTGTCGCCAGTGGCATTTCATCTGCAGACACGTTGCCGTCATCGGAGTCGTCTCCGTCCAGCTCACCACCTCGGTCGCCGCTGAGACCGGGTTGATCTTGAATGGCCAACCAGTGCGCGTTGTTGGCGCCGTGATAACCTTGGTCCCAGTCAAAGCTGTCGTCACCACAAAAAGCGACCAGGATGTGCGTGGCTGAAACCGCTCCTCCAAAAAACTCGATGCCATCGTCCAAATTGGAGACGATTTCAATATGGTCGAGGGTGGTGCCACTGCCCACACCGGCCAGTGTCAATCCGTTGATTTCGTTGGCTGCTCCAAGTTCTATTCCTCCATGGCGGATAGACACATAGCGCAGAATGCCACTGTTGTCGGCGTCATTGTCTCCTCCGTATTCAGCGAGGTTGTTATCGGTAGGGATCCCTTCGATTTGAGCGGGACCTCCGAAATTGGTGGTGGCGTCACCCAGTATGATGATGCCGCCCCATTGGCCTCGTGTATCGTAAGCCACCGAACCGTCCAGTGGGTCTCCCTCAAAAGTGAAAATAATGGGGGCCTCGGCAGTTCCGTCGGCGATCAACTCTCCGCCTTTGGCCACGATCAATGCAGAGGCATCCACGCCGCTACCAGGCGCTCCTTTTACGACTGTTCCCGGTTCAATGGTGAGGGTTTGTCCCGATTCCACAATGACGTAACCGGTGAGGATGTAAACATTGTCAGCGGTCCAGGTGGTGGTGCCTGTGCTACCAGCAACTGTGATGGTATTCTGAGCAAGGATACCTACAGAGAAAAAGCAGTAGGTCAGGAGTAAGAGTGTCGCACGCATTTCAGAAGATGTAATGATTTTGGTGCCGCAATCTCAAACTTCACTTGAAGTTGGACGTTGGTTCCATTTTAACTCTTCGTAAAGCTGCTGCGGAGAATTTTGGCTTTGCGCTTACGGGGATGTTAAGGCTGAGTAAACGGGATGTCGAGGCCAGGGTTAAACCCCTGGTATCCAAAAGCATTGGACAATGCCTAAAATGAGGGTGAGGAGGGTGGCGCGAGAAAGGGCCTTCCAACGGGTATTGCGCTGGAGTAAAAGCACCATGCAGAGTGCCCAGCCAGGAAAGGGGGCACCCCACATCATCCAGCTGGACCAATTGTGTATGTCTCCCCATCGTTGGACCCCCATGGCGTAGATCAGGGCCACGCAAACCCACAATACCAAACAAAGCTTCCGGGTGACTTCAGGGCCTTTCCAGAGCGGGAATGTGGACTTTTTTGCCACCGCATCACCTTCCATATCCATGGCGTCTTTAGCGAGTTCTCTCACCATGCCAATGGCCATGGCCATGATGCCGTATGCGCCCAAATTTTGGAGCAAATCCAATTGGAGTTCAGGCGGTGCTCCAGGATATTCTAATGAAGCCAGCCACAAGGGGACCAGCCCCAGCAACAGGGCAATCGAGGCGTTGCCCAATAACGGTATGGACTTCCAGCTCGCGCTGTAGCGCCATAGAATCCAGCTCACCATGGTGGCCAATACCAAGGGGCCCCATGAGCCCAAGCCCCATGAGAGGTGTAAGGCGATCAACAATCCGAGGAGGTTCAATACCTGATGGGTGAAGATCAATACACGCCGCTTGACGGTACGGTCCACTATGGCGCGTTGGGGACGGTTGATTCGGTCTTCTTGAACGTCGAAGTAGGCGTTAATGATGTTCCCTGCTGCCATGAGTAAAACCATGACCAACGTGGCTTCAAAAATTTGAAATACAGAGGTTTGAAGGCTCGCTCCTCCTGTATTCCAACGCGTCATCCATCCATAACGAATCAGCAGTAATGTGACGGCTGCGATGGCCAAGTTTCGCGGACGTGACAGGGCCAGCACACCGAGTAGGTTGCTCCTTTTGCTGGAAAGAGATGTGATGGCCATGGGGATTATGAGCGGTACGCTGCGTCGATCATCTCTGTTTGACCGGCGATTGTTCTGGCATAATTAAAGCCCTTGTGAATCGCAAATGACCCAGAACGGCCTTTGGTATCCATGGCCAAATACCCCACTTGTAAGTCCTTGACTGGCATTTTTCTCATGATGCGGTCCACCGCTTCTTCGCAGGCTTGTTGGGGACTTCTGCCTTGGCGAATCAATTCGACCACCAAAAATGAGCCCAAGGTTTTCATGACAGCCTCGCCGAGTCCTGTGGCCGTGCATGCTCCGATTTCGTTGTCTACAAACAGGCCCGCACCAATGATGGGGCTGTCGCCAACCCTTCCGCGCAACTTGTACGCCAAACCACTGGTCGTGCAGGCTCCGGCGAGATTGCCATCAAGGTCTTGGGCAATCATTCCGATGGTGTCGTGGTTTTCCACGTTGATGATGGGCTTGTACTCGGCGCTCTTTTTCCAATCCTCCCAAGCCGTTTTACTCTCGGGAGTGAGCAGATTCCGAGGTTCAAAACCTTGGGCCAAGGCAAAGTCTCGGGCGCCGTCTCCTGCCAGTAGAACGTGTGGCGTTTCCTCCATGACCGCTCGGGCGACTTTGACGGGGTGTTCTATGTCTTCAAGGAAGCAGACGCCGCCCGCATCACCTTGAGGCCCCATGACACAGGCATCGAGTGTAACTCGTCCAGTGCGGTCAGGTCGACCTCCGAGCCCCACAGAAGTTCCGGTGGCATCACTTTCTACTAACGCGGTGCCTTCAACGACTGCATCAAGGGCCGTTCCGCCGGCCTGCATTTGCTTCCAGCCCTCTTCATTGGAAACCATACCGTGGTACCATGTGCTCAACATGTGACCTTCTCGGAATCTACCGGTGCCATTGAACCCCGCATTCGAGAGCGGAAGAGGAGCGTCGGCACGAAGAAGGCGGACAGGGTCAAGTCCGAGCACTGCAGCCATGGCGGCTGCCCTGCGAATAAAGGCACGGCGTTGCAACATGTGTCAATTTAGTAAGCCTTTGACCTTCTTGGTAAAAGCAGCAAGGGGAGAACAGCCAAATCCACTGCCACTGCAAAACACAGGGTCAATGAAACCAGCAGTCCAATGTGGAATGTGCCCTCGAAACTGCTCAGCATCAGGGTGGCAAAACCCCCACACAGAATGATGGAAGTGACGACGATGGCTTTTCCAGTAGACAAGAAAGTTCGCCGCAGTGCCCATAGGGGAGCGCGGCCTTGTTGCAGCAGGATGCGGTATTTGGCTAAGAAATGCAGGGTGTCGTCTACAGCGATTCCAAAAGCGATGGTAAAAATGATGGAGGTCGAGACCTTCAGGTCAATGTCCATCGCACCCATGAATCCTGCAATGAAAAGCAGTGGCAGGACGTTGGGGACCAGTGATATAAGGGTCATTTTAAGGCTTCGGAACAGGAGGCCAACAATCAGGGCGACTGCTGCAAAGGCGATGAGCAAGCCCAAGACCATGTCGGAGGCCAAAAAGCGATTGTTCAGGTCAATCAGGCTCGCGGTCCCTGTGATGTGCGCTGTGAACGGGGCGCGCTCGAAATGGGTGTCCATGTGCCTGTTCAAACGCTCTTGGAAGATGGCGTTGCGTTTGGCCAATTCTTTGGCGCCGAGGTCGGCGGTTTTGGCCGTGATGCGGGCGAGGCCAATGTCGGTGTTGACCACATCAGACCAGCCGGGATTCGACGAGCTGCTGTTGTTCTTTCCCCATTTGGAGATCCTCTTCAAGAGTCGGTTTAAGGCCGCGCCTTCTGGGATCCGGTCTGCCGAAGGACGGTCCCCGTTCATCAGCCGATGTACTGTTCTTGCAGCTGTTGCGGGCCCCAAAACGCTGCCAGCCCCAATGTCGGTTTTGAGCCAGTGTTCCACACTGTCAA
>CAJQJX010000071.1 GCA_905478795.1 uncultured Flavobacteriales bacterium | reverse complement strand
GGTGGCTTCCAATATCGTTGTGTTGAAGAAGGAGATTAGCCTTCCTTCTCCTCGTTGCCTTCTTCAGCAGCGGGTGCTTCTTCAGCAGCAGGAGCTTCTTCAGCAGCGGGAGCTTCTTCAGCAGCGGGTGCTTCTTCAGCAGCGGGAGCTTCTTCAGCAGCGGGAGCTTCTTCAGCAGCAGGTGCTTCTTCGGCAGCGGGTGCCTCTTCAGCAGCAGGTGCTTCTTCGGCAGCGGGTGCTTCTTCGGCAGCGGGTGCTTCTTCAGCAGCGGGAGCTTCTTCAGCAGCCGGAGCTTCTTCAGCAGGAGCAGCAGCAGCTTCTGCAGCGGCCTGTGCGGCAGCAGCTTCAGCGGCCAACTCAGCTTGCTTTCCAGCGAGCTCCTTTGCACGTGCGTCGTTCACCTCTTTCTCTTGAGCAAGCGCCTTGGCGCGGGCTTCGTCTGCCGCAGCAGCAAGCTTATTGGATGCCAAGGCCACTTTGCCTTCTTTCTCACGCAACCACTCCTCAAACTTGGCCTGGGCCTGTTCCTCGGTGAGGGCTCCTTTTTTGACGCCGTTCAGCAAGTGGTTGTGGTACACCACGCCTTTGTACTTCAGGATGGCGCGGGCAGTGTGGGACATTTCTGCACCAACCTGCAACCAATAGAGGGCGCGATCGTGCACGATATCAATCGTGGCGGGGTTGGTGTTGGGGTTATAGGTACCGACTTTCTCGATAAAACGACCGTCGCGCTTTGCGCGGGCGTCGGCAGCTACAAGATGGAAGAAGGGCTTCCCTTTCTTACCGTGACGTTGGAGGCGGAGGCGTGTTGCCATTTGAAAAACGTTTTAGAAGGGTCCGAAACCCCGTTGTTGATACTTGTGAAAATGGGGCGCGAAGATAGGCAGTGACCAGCGGTCTAACAACCTTTTCAACTGGAAAACCAATCAGCCGCGAATGTGGTCCAAAAATTCACGCCGCACCGCAGGGTCTTTAAAAGTCCCGTGGTAGTCCGCAGTCACGGTTGAACTCTGCTCGTCTTCAATGCCCCGGCTTGAAACACACATGTGCTTGGCTTCTATAATCACCGCAACATCTTCGGTGTCCAAAATGGATTTAAGAGCCTCCGCAATCTGGCGAGTCAAGCGCTCTTGAACCTGAGGACGCTTGGCATAATGGTCCACCAAACGGTTGATCTTGCTCAAGCCAATGACTTGCCCAGAAGACTTGTAAGCGACATGGGCCCGACCGGCAATCGGCAAGAAGTGATGCTCACAGGTTGAATTCAAGTTAATGTCCTTCTCGACCAACATCTCCCCATACTGGTAGGTGTTGTTGAACGTCTTGCACACGGGGTGGTTTTCTGGATTCAGACCACGAAAAATCTCTTGCACATACATCTTTGCGACACGTTTGGGGGTGCCAGCCAAGCTGTCGTCGGTCAAGTCAAGCCCTAAAGTCTCCATGATCTCCTTGAACAATGGAGCGATGCGCGCCATCTTTTCTGCATCCGACAACGCAAATGCATCCGCACGCAATGGGGTATCCACCGAGGTGCCAACATGGTTGTCACCAATGGTGTCGTTGTGCGCGGCCCGTTCAAATGCACCGCTGGGGAGGGGAGTGGAAGTCGTCATTCGTGCAATGGTGTACCCTCTAAAGCAAATGGCGCCCGGTGATGTTCAATTCACCGGGTATCCACAATCCGCGGTTGGGCCATCTAAATGGCCGAAATTGCTCCAATGATTCTCGTCTATGATACCGAGACCACCGGCCTGCCGCGCGACTGGAATGCGCCGTTGACCGATGGGGAGAACTGGCCCCGGCTGGTTCAACTCGCCTGGCAGCTGCACACGCCAGAAGGGAAGTTGGTGTCCAGGGGCAATCGAATCGTGCGCCCGGACGGCTTTACCATCCCTTTCAACGCGGCCAAAGTACACGGCATCACGACCGACCGAGCCGAAGCTGAGGGGATCGATTTAGACAGTGTGCTCGAAGAGTTTGGGCGGGATCTTGACCGTGCTGATTTCGTGATGGGCCACAACATCAGCTTTGACGTGAGCATCATGGGGGCGGAGTGGATCCGCCGCGGTGCCAGCGCCGAGCGCGTCACCAACAAGGCCCTGATCGACTCCAAGGATGAAGCCACAGAATTTTGCGCGATTCCGGGAGGAAGGGGCGGCAAGTTCAAATGGCCCACTTTGACCGAGCTCCACCAGAAGCTGTTTGGTACAGGGTTTGGTGATGCCCACGATGCCGCTTATGACGTAGACGCCACGGCCAAGTGCTTTTTTGCTTTGGTCCAGCACGGGGTAATCCAGAGAGAGGGCTTTCCCAAAGGAAGTGCGGTTCAGTATGAGGCGCCCCAATTGGAGGTGGCCAACTTTGCCCAAGCCCAGCAGCCATCCGCCACCGTCCAACCCCGTAAATCGCCATCGGGCAGTCAGCCTGTAGCCGCTTCTTCTGCGGCGGCAATAGATGACGTGCCCTTTTCTCACCTGCACGTCCACAGCCAATTCAGCGTACTCCAGGCCACTTCGAGCGTACAGGCCCTGATCGACCATGCTGTTGAAGCCGGCATGCCCGCCATGGCGCTGACTGACAGGGGAAATATGATGGGGGCCTTTCACTTTGTTCGGGCCGCCAACAAGGCGGGGATCAAGCCCATTGTCGGGGCAGAGCTCAATGTGTGCAGAGACCACGCCGACCGATCCAAAAAAGACGACGGCTACCCCATTGTCATGCTCGCGAAGAACCGCGCGGGCTATCACCGGTTGGCCAAGCTCAGTTCACTGGCCTATACCGACGGCTTCTACTACGTGCCGCGGATTGACCGGGAGCAACTTCTGGAATACAAGGAAGACCTGATCGTGACCACAGGCGGTCTGTTCAGTGAGGTGCCCAGTTTGCTGCTCAATGTGGGGGACCGCCAAGCCGAAGAGGCTTTCTTGTGGTGGAAGGCTGAATTCGGTCCGAATTTTTATGCCGAGCTCAACCGTCACGGACTGGAGGAACAAAAGGTGGTCAATGACTTCCTGCTTCAGATGTGCAGCAAGCACGATGTCCGTTACATCGCGGCCAACAACAGCTTCTACACGACCCGGAAGGAAGCTGATGCCCACGATATTTTGTTGTGCGTGAAGGACGCGGCCAACGTGAGCCAACCCAAGCGTTACGTGGGCAAAAGGGGCAGGGAGTTCCGCTTTGGATTGCCCAATGACGAGTTCTATTTGAAGTCGCCACAGGAAATGAAGCGGCTCTTTGCGGACGTTCCCGAAGCCTTTCACACCGTTCGTGACATTGTAGACCAATGCGAAGGGTATGTGTTGGAGCGCGACGTCTTGCTGCCTGCTTTTGACATCCCGCAAGAGTTTGTGGACCCCAAAGACGCAGAGGACAAAGGCAAGCGTGGAGAGAATGCTTACCTCAGGCACCTGACGTACAAAGGAGCGGAGAAGCGGTACGAAGAGATCACGGAGGAGGTGCGGCAGCGCCTTGACTTTGAACTCGAGACGATCGAGCGAACAGGGTACCCTGGGTATTTCTTGATCGTACAGGATTTCACCACGGCCGCCCGAGAGATGGGGGTGAGTGTAGGGCCCGGCCGTGGTTCTGCCGCAGGAAGTGCCGTGGCCTATTGCACGGGTATCACCAATGTGGACCCCATCGCTTACGACCTTCTGTTTGAGCGCTTCTTGAACCCGGACAGGGTCTCACTCCCAGATATTGACATCGACTTTGACGACGAGGGCCGGGGCAGGGTCATCGACTACGTCATCGACAAATACGGCGCCAATCAAGTGGCGCAAATCATCACGTATGGCACCATGGCGGCCAAGAGTTCCATTCGGGACACGGCCCGGGTTATGGAACTGCCTTTGGGCGATGCAGACAGACTGTCCAAGCAGATGCCCGACATCTCGTTGTCCAAGCTGTTCAAGTTGGACGACAAGTCGCTCAAAGACAAGCTGCGTGGCCAGGAAGGGCTGGATCAGGTCAATGCCATCAAAGCCATTCACGACGGTCATGGGCTGGAGTCAGAAGTGCTCAAGAAGGCCCGCGTGATCGAAGGCTCGGTACGCAACACCGGCATCCATGCTTGCGGGGTCATCATCACCCCAGACGACATCACCAAGTTCGTTCCGGTAGCTACGGCCAAGGACAGCGACATGGTGTGCACGCAGTTCGACAACTCGGTGGCGGAAGACGCGGGCTTGCTCAAGATGGATTTCTTGGGGTTGAAGACCCTCACCATCATCAAAGACGCCGTGCGCAATGTCAAGAAGCGCAGCGGTGTTGAGCTCGACCCCGAGGCGTTCCCTTTGGACGACGAGGCCACTTACGAGCTGTTCCAACGCGGCGATACCGTGGGTATTTTCCAGTACGAGTCGGTCGGAATGCAGCGTTACCTCAAAGACCTCAAGCCCACGGAGTTTGCGGATTTGATCGCCATGAACGCCCTGTACCGCCCAGGTCCATTGGAATACATTCCGGCCTTTGTGCGGCGGAAACACGGTCAGGAGCCGGTCAAGTACGACCTCGATGCCTGCGAAGAGTACCTCGCCGAGACTTACGGCATTACCGTATACCAAGAGCAGGTGATGCTGCTCAGCCAAAAATTGGCAGGATTCACCAAGGGCGAGGCGGACACCTTGCGGAAGGCGATGGGCAAAAAGAAGGCGGACTTGATCGCCAAGATGAAGCCCAAGTTTCTCGAAGGAGGCGGAGAGCGGGGCCATGATACCGAGGTACTCGAGAAAATTTGGAAAGACTGGGAGGCCTTTGCCAGTTACGCCTTCAACAAGTCGCACTCAACGTGCTATGCTTGGGTGGCCTATCAAACGGCCTACCTCAAGGCCAACCACCCCGCGGAGTTTATGGCAGCCGTATTGTCCAACAACATGTCGGACATCAAAAAGGTGACCTTCTTCATGGAGGAATGCCGGCGCATGGGGACCCCGGTGTTGGGACCGGATGTCAACGAATCCGAATTCAAGTTTGCGGTGAATGCTGAGGGTGCCATCCGTTTTGGCTTGGGCGCCATGAGCGGCGTAGGAGAAGGAGCGGTGGCTTCCATAGTGGAGAGCCGCAATGAGGAGCCGTACAAGAGCATTTTTGACTTCGCGGTCAAGGTCAACCTGAAGGACTGCAACAAGCGCGTGTTCGAAGCTTTGGCCCGTGGGGGTGGTTTTGACGATTTGCCACAAGCCATTTTCCGCTCCCAATGTTTTGCAGAAGACACCAAGGGGCGGACCACCATTGAGTTGGCCATCCGTTACGGACAAGCCACACAGGAGAGCGAGAATTCCTCACAAGCTTCACTGTTTGGCGGTGACTCCGGAGCCATGGAGATCCCTGAACCTCCAGTGCCTGTATGTGATGAATGGGATCCGTTTGACAAACTCGCCCGCGAAAAGGAAGTGGTCGGGGTCTACCTCTCGGGCCACCCACTGGACGAGTTCAAGGTGCAGCTCGACCAGTTTTGTACGCCCGGAGGATTGTCCAATCTAGAAGACATGGTCGCGGCCCGGGGTCGCACCATTTCATTCGGAGGTATGGTCACAGAGGCCGAGCATAAAATCGGCAAGAACGGCCGGCCTTGGGGCGGGATGACCGTAGAGGATTACCACGGCTCTCAGCGCATGATGTTTTGGCGCGATGACTACCTGAAGTTCAGGGAATACATGGTCTCGGGCTGGTTCCTCTTCATCAAGGGCAAGGTCCAGATGAAGCAGTTCCGTGGGGCGGACGAGCTCGAGTTCAAAGTCACCCGCATCGAGCTGCTCTCCGACGTACTGGAGAAGATGGCGGGAAGGCTCAGGGTACAGGTCAACCTGGCCAAGTTGGACAGTGGATTGGTGGAGCAAGTGTGCGCCTTGATCGAGTCCAATCAAGGAGGGGTAGGGGTCACAGTAGAGTTGCACCATCCTGAGGCCGTACTGGAAATGCCATCGCGGAGAAAGCGCGTGGCACTCTCCTCTGAGTTGCTTGAAGGACTGGAGGCTTTGGAGGGTGTAGAATACAAGGTTGTCACAAGCGGTGGATAAGTTGACACCCTTTGGCGACTCGAGCCCCCTTGGGCTAACCAAGGCCGGCTAAATTTGAATTCAAATAACGCTCCCCATGGCTATTGAAATCAACGAAGCAAACTTCGAAGAAGTCGTGATGAACACGGACAAGCCCGTGATGGTCGACTTCTGGGCAGAATGGTGTGGCCCTTGCCGCATGGTCGGTCCCGTCGTCGAGAAAATCGCAGGTGACTACGAAGGAAAAGCCGTCGTCGGCAAAGTCGACGTCGACTCCAACCAAGAAATCAGCATGAAGTTTGGCGTGCGCTCCATTCCCACCATCGTGTTCTTAATGAACGGCGAAGTGGTCGACAAGTCGGTCGGAGCAGTTCCCGAGAACGTGCTGACAGAAAAGCTTGAGAAGCTGATGGCCTAAGGCCTCAACGAATCCAGTATTGGAAACGCCCCGCCATACAGCGGGGCGTTTTCGTGTCCGTATCTTTGAAGCAGCCGTGCCCATCAACCTACAGCCCCACCAGTTCCGCCAGATCGGATCCCTTGAATTCCTCGCCAAGCAAGCGGTGGAAGGCTTTATCACGGGCTTGCACCGCAGTCCGTACCACGGGTTCAGCGTAGAGTTCGCCGAACACAGGCTGTACAACCCCGGGGAGAGCATGCGGCACATCGACTGGAAGTTGTATGCGCGGTCTGACCGCTTCTATGTGAAGACCTACGAGGAAGAGACCAACCTGCGTTGTCAGATTGTGATCGACACCTCCGGCTCGATGTACTACCCGGCCGATGTGTCGCCAGAAACGGGGATGAACAAGATCAAGTTTGCCACCCACGCGGCGGCCACATTGATTGAACTCTTTAAGCGCCAACGCGACGCAGTGGGCTTGAGCTTGTTTGACAGCAGCTTGCACGCTCACCACAAGGCCCGTTCCACCCAGGCCCACCAGCACCTGATGTATGCTGAGCTTGAAAGGGTGCTCGCAGGAGTAGGCCAAGGCGGCGGAGAAACCGCAGCCATCGAGGCCATCCACACCATCGCGGAAGCCACGTCCAAGCGCTCGCTCGTCGTGCTGTTCAGCGACATGCTCGACCGCACACAAGACCTCGATGCTGTATTTGCAGCTTTGGCGCACTTGCGCCATGCCAAGCATGAAGTTGTGGTGTTTCACGTCTTGGACGAACAGACCGAGCAACGGTTCGATTTTGCTGACCGCCCGACCACTTTCATCGATTTGGAGAGTGGGGAAGAGGTCCGAGCCAATCCAGCAGAAGTCCGAGAAGCCTATGTGTCAAAGATGTCAAGTTTGCGGCGCGATCTCGATGTAAGGTGCGGTTCCGCAGGGATTGACTGGGTAGAGGTGGACATTGCCAAAGGGGTCAATCCTGTATTGACGGCCTATCTGCTCAAGCGGCAGAAGATGCGCTAATTGTTAATTTCTTTACGCTGATAACCAGTACTATAAGTGGGTTATCAACATTTCAACAGTGTATTTCCTTGCGCAATTGTGAATAGCGTGCTTTCTTGCCCGCCCTTCACAACCGCTTTCGGGCACGCCATGGCAAAACACTTCCTTATCCGTCGCGCAACACGAACAGCTGCAGCATCAGCTGCCCTGCTCGCCCCAGCCACATATTCGTTGGCTTCCACAGCAGAATCGGCATTCGCACTGCCATCGCATCGCATCACGGTAAAGGACCCCATCCACAAGAAGCACCTTCTGGAACGCATACAGATCGACACTGACTCAAAGGAGCATGTTGTGCTGAGCGTAGAGATGGAAGAAGAGAATTTTGTGCTCTACCAGGTCGGCTTGCCCGGCGGTAGGGTACTGAGAAGCGGCTCATGGCTCCTTGCGCCTGGCCCCAACGAATTGATCCTCGATGCCCGCGAATGGCCATCGGGGACCTTGGAACTCAGCGTCCTGACAAAGAAGGACCTGATGAAGCTCGATTTCGAAAGATGAGCTTTGATCACCGCGGAGGCATTTTCCGCAAAAAAAACCGATGCCACTTGTAACCACTTTAAAGCGCAACCGTATATTTGCGCTCCCGCAGACGAGAAGTCGAATGCGGAGGTCGAAAGACCAGGTCTGGTAGTTCAGTTGGTTAGAATACATGCCTGTCACGCATGGGGTCGCGAGTTCGAGTCTCGTCCAGACCGCCAACCCAAATCGAGAGTCCCTCAGCCCCAACGGCTGGGGGACTTTTGCTTAGATATCAGTCCCTACTCATATCATGTGCAGGGAGCCCTGTTTTCACTTCGCATGGTCTGTTTACCTCTAGGGCCTCCATTTTTCTCAGGCATCTTCCATTGTTGGCAAGATCAAGAGGGCGAAACAGAACCGTAGGAAAAGCATTTTACTTTCGTCGAAATCTGAATCGATGAGAGTATTCACCATCCTTGCCGCGGTATTGATCGCAGGTTGCACCACAGCCCCGGACAATGCAGCAAACGAAACTTACAAGAACAACCTGGCCACTGCTCAGGCTGCGACTCAAGCGCACATTGATGCGGATTATGAGGCTTGGCTTGGCTATCACGCTGAGGATGCTGTTGTGTGGGACGCCGGTTACGGCACTGACAAAATCACAGCGAAGGAAGCTGCCGTAGTTTTTGCAGGCCATCACGACGCCTTTGAGGGCATCAATACCGCGCGCGAAGTCTGGCTTCCCGGAGTCGACACCTTGAGCCTTGAAGCCGATGGCAGCGTGCGCGCCTACCTCAATTGGACGGCCACGTCAAAGGCCAATGGAAACAAGATCAACTTGCGCGCCTATCACTATTGGAACTTCAATGATGAAGGCAAAATCAATCAAGAAGGTGACTTTTATGATGCCGGTGGTTTGATGACAGCAGCAACTGCACCGCCGCCCCCTGCTCCTGTTGCCAAAGAGAGCGAGGAGGCAGAGTAAACCTCGAGACTTTGAAAAAAAAGGGCGGCCATGTGCCGCCTTTTTTCATTGTAGACCGCGGATTTAGACGTGTTTGATTCACTGCACCTTCGCAGGACGATTCAACCGTGGCTTGACCTCAATCCAGCGCTGACTTGCGCACAGTAGGTGACCATCCAATGCGGTGGTGCTTGGCTGAACGTGGGGGTCAAATGTTTGGCGCGGGGACCCTTCTAATATGAATGGACGAAATTGGGGGCATGCGGTTTTGGAATCTATATGTGGTGGGTGCGTTGGTTTCTTTAGGGTGTGGATCGTCTTTTTCTCCAATGGAGTTGGAAGAGCAAGGCCCTGCGCATGAACAGGTAGGGGCTTGGCTGGATGATCTGAATAGAAGTGGCTTGCATGCAGGAGCGGTGGTGGTATTGCGTGAGGGCGAAGTCTGGGGCCAGTGGTTCCATGGGGTGGAGCGCAGTGGCGGAGATGCGGTCTCAGGGGCATCCATGTTTCGGTTGGCCAGTGTTTCCAAACAGTTCACAGCAGCAGGGATTTTGACGGCAGTGGCCGAAGGGCGCTTGGCCCTGGATGACGACATCCGCGTTTGGCTCTTGGAGTGTCCGTATGAGGGGGTGACGGTGCGCCATTTGATGCAACACGTATCAGGGATCCCCGACTTCTACATGGACCTGCCGATTCCCGAACGCGGGTTCCTCGGGATTGCCGATGTGGCGGCCGCGCTGCCCGACGCGCCGCCAATGGAGCGCAAGGTGGGAGAGGCGTTCGAATACAGCAACACAGGGTATGTGCTCTTGGCTGCGCTGCTGGAGCGCGTTTATGGACAGCCCTTTGAGGAGCTGATGATGGAGCGGGTATTCGCACCGGCGGGACTTAAATGCACACGGGTGTGGAACCTGTTTTCCGAAGACAAGGACTGGCCGCACAAGACGTGGAGCATGGACGGCGTGGAGCCCGATGCGCCACAAATCGACCCTACCGAACTCGACGGGGTGGCAGGGGACGGCGGCATCTTTATGTGCGCCGAAGATGTGGCCCAATGGAATGCATGGTGGACGTCCAGCACAAAGGTCCCCAATGATTTGAGGGCGCAGGCATTTTCTTCAGGTGTCCTCCTGGATGAGGAGGAGACCCTGTATGGTTTTGGGTGGTCCTTGCCCGACTCCCAACACGTGGCTCACTCAGGATCTTGGCTCGGTGCGCGCACCTGGTGGTGGAGGTCTCTTGATGGCCAAAACGCAGTGGTCGTATTCAATCACACGGGCTCAGAGCAAACCACAGAGATTGGAAGTGACATTGCACGTCGGATCCGCGCCCAATAACCTTGTCATCCCAGGTGGCCCAGCCCCTGACTGTATCATTCGATGGCGTAGCGCTGCTTCACGTTGACAAAAGCCGTTTTGAGCTTGCTTGTAGTATTGAGCGTGCCGCCCCAGCTAAAACTTTCGTTGGAATTGGTGCCGAGTATTTGGAAGACGCCAATGCTGGTTTCCAGAAGGTCACCCAACTCACCGCCTCCGCCAGAGACTGCTGTTTGCGCCCGGACAAGGCCGTCCTGAGAAGCCGCTTCAATCATCTGAATCTTGAGTTCACCCAACTGGGTGTAGTAATACTTGGGAGGGTAGGACGTGATGTAGACATCTTGTTCGATCAGCTCAGTGACCTCATTGGCCACGCGCTCCACGAGGTTGATGTCGGTGGTGGTCACCTTGAAACTTCGGTTGAGGCGATAGCCGTCGAAGATCTGCTCGCGGTCCACCAAATCTCCCTCATCGTTGTAATGGTTGACCGTCTTATTCTGAGGGAGGATGTCAATGGAGAGAAAGGCATAAGAGCCGGGGCCAATGCCCTTGCTTTCTAGAAACCGCTCGATGACTTGCTTGTCTTGCTTCATGAAGGCATACACCTCCTTAAGGTCCATGGCTTTTCGTGTGAATTGCCCTTGCCACACCGCCAAGTCTGATGTGAAATCCATAGAGGTGGAGCCCGTCACAGCGATATCACTGGCCTGGCTTTTGAAGAAGTACTGGCCGTTTCGAGCGATCAGGTATGCGGAGGCAAGAATGGAGACCGCCAGGACAGCAGCGAGGGAAGGGACGAAGAGGGGATGACGGAACATGGCGATGAATGCTTAGACACGACGATGTGTCCTGATACCAACTGAATACCCCCTGCGGATATTGTTTCATTCCTCAAGCAACCGTTCCCGGTTAGCACAGTTCTTTGGATATCTTTGACCACACAACCAACTCAAAAAATGAGAATTAGTAACCTCTTTGGACTTTTTGTTGCCTTGCTCCTTGTCACCGGATGTGACGACAACACCGAGGCTTGTGACGAAGGCAACAAGGCCGTCATCACCATCTTTAACAACTCCTTGTGCACTCCTGATGTGAGTGTAGACGGGGACGAAATCGCCTCTGACATGGGTATTTTGAGTCTGGAGACGGTGGAAGTCGACGCTGGAAACATCGATGTAGAATTTGACCTTGCGTTCATTTCCTTGTGCACTGCATTCGACACTTCCGTGACGGTAGCTTGCGGAGACTCTGTCTACATTGAATTCGACGGACTCTAATCCGTTACACAGTTCATCTATTCAAAAGCCCAGCTTCTCGCTGGGCTTTTTTTTCCCACTCCAGCGAACCAATATTGGGCCCGTTGCGTTGGTTATCTAAGCCCCTTCACCATGCGCCATACTCTGTTGCTCTCGTTGCTAGTATTTAGTGTTTCCTCACAGGCACAGAATGAATGGATGTCCATGGCTTCTTATGATGCAAATGGCCGCCATCACCCGATTACAGTAGCCAATGACCAGTACGGCTACGTCATAGCGGGGCAGGCAGGTTTTGCGGCCCTGAATCTTGACGATGTGTATCGATACGATCCTTCATCGGACAGCTGGGAGGAGATGGAGGCCTTTCCTGGTGGAGGAAGGGGCTATGGGTATGGCGTTTGCGAAGGGGACAATGCCTACGTGGGCTTCGGTTCCAATGAGAGTGGCTACCCCACCGATTGGTGGCACCTGAACATGGCGACCGGAGCATGGACGGCATTGACGGCATTTCCAGGTGTGGGACGAAACCATCCGGCCATGGTGTTCACGGGCGGAAAAGTGATGGTGGGATTGGGCAGCAACGATACGGGCAACCTCGGAGATTGGTGGGTGTATGATACCGTTACGGACAACTGGAGTCAGGGAGCCGCCTTCACAGCAGGAGACCGGCACCATCCTTTCTATTTCGGGATTGACGGCTTGGCCTATGTCGGATTCGGTCATGGAAACACGGTGAATGGAGATCTCACCATCTACCGGGATTTTCACCGCTACAACCCCGTTTCTGACAGCTGGACCCCGCTGGGGGATTTTCCAGGCGAAGCCCGGGTGGCCGGAACCCAGTTCGCCAAAGATGGCTACGGATATGTCCTGAGCGGCGATGGTGACAACCATGGCCCCCTGGACTACGGTGAGTTTTGGAAGTACGATCCCTCCATCGACGGTTGGACTGAATTGCCGGCACATCCCGGCGGAGCGCGTTGGGCTCCAGGCAGTTTTGTGCTGGGATGCTATGTCTATTTGACTTCAGGATTGGAGGGAGCCAACGACACCTACCACCAAGATTTGTGGCGCTATTCGCTGTCCTCGGATTGCGGATGTACAGACCCTGCAGCGGTCAACTTCTCGAGTGCGGCCATTGCAGATGACGGATCCTGCTGCTACGTGGCTGGATGTATGATAGAGTCCGCAGTGAACTACAACCCAGAAGCCTGCCTGGGCGACGGATCATGTTTGGCGCCCATTCTGGGGTGCACCGACGCCGCATCTCCTTATTTCGATCCAGAAGCCAACACAGAGACTGCATTGGGTGGACCATTGTCATCGGATGCGCTGGGCGCTGGAGGGTTCCACTTCAATGACATGTGGGATATGGTGTTCAATGTCTCTGAGCCCACGGTATTGGAGAGTGTGGAGGTTTTGGCCGAGACCAGCTTCTCCATCGGCGTTTACATCCGTGATGCATCCGGAGCCACGGTTTTTGAAGACAACTATGCCCTTCAATCAGGATGGAACACGCTGGACTTTGGGGTTGAAATCCCCAATGGAACGGGGTTTCAAATGGGCATTGACGGCACAAATGACGGCTTGTTTCGGAACAACGCGGTCCCTGCTGGAACCTTTCCAATCGCCGTTGCAGACCGCATGAGCATTACAGGCAACACCACAGATTCACCGACGGATTACCATTATTACTTCTACCGCTGGACCCTCTCGGCGCCGTGCTCACCCACCAGTGGTGTGGAGCAAAACGCGGTTCAAATCCCGCTGGCTTTTCCCAATCCCGCTCACCAGCAGTTGGCCATAGACGATGTGGGTGCTGGCAAAACGCTCGCAGTCATGGACATTTCTGGCCGGGTCATCTACAGCACCGTAACCGGAGATGGCCGGACAATCATCAACGTAGCTGACCTCTCCGAAGGCCTGTACATCTTGGCGGTTGAAGGAGAATGGTCCCAGCGCATCGCTGTGCGACATTGAGTCGGCATGGGCCCATATCTTCGGGGCATGACCCAAACGATTCGCATGTCCTTTATGGCGGTGGCTATGTTCTGCACGTCAATCAGTGCACAGACCACACTGCTTCAAGAAAACTTTGACGCTGGAATTTTTCCAGATGGATGGACACAAGAGACGCTGGCTTCCGATGGAGGATGGTTGGTAGGAGAGAGCGCTGACCTTCAAAGCCAGTATTGGCCCATTGCGCCGCACGGCAATATGCTCGCGACCAATGACGATGGTTGCGATTGCGACAAAAGTGCAGACTACCTGATCACACCTGCTGTGGATTTGAGTGGCGTAGAAAACGCCTTTTTTGCCTTCTCGAGCTACTTCGATGGTGGCAGCTATGAAGGCAACGACGAATCGGCATCCGTGGAATACAGCCTCGATGGCGGTGATACATGGTCCGTGTTACAAACCCTTACCGGCAGCGAAGGCATTTGGGAATACGAAGTCATTGACCTTCAAGATCTGATCGGCGAATCCAATGTCCACCTCGCCTTGAACTATGGTGATGGTGGTGGATGGCTGTTTGGCTGGGCCATTGATGATGTGTCCGTACTGGAGCCGGGGGGTTTAGACCTTGCCCTCATTGGCTTGGAAGCAGAAAATACGGTACTGGCGCCTTCGGATGAAGACGTAGCAGGCACAGTGGTCAACCTTGGCCTGGACACCGTTTATTCTTACACGGTCGCCTGGAGCATGGGCAGCGCTTCCGGCGAGACCACCATCGATGGCGTGGCTTTGGGTACGACCGATAGCCACAGCTTCTCGCTCAATGGCGTGCTTCCTTTTGACCTGAGTGGTGGGTATACCGTTGCTGCAGAAATTGTGTCAGTCAACGGCGGTAGCGATGACCAGGCCTCCAACAACACGCAGTCTGTTGACGTCACCGCCATTTTTTATGGTGAGTATACAGGAGGCAAAGACCTCCGTGAGTACTACTACTATGAGCCCTCCGATGCCCCGGACAACTGTCCTTTGGTGTTTGTGATGCACGGCTACACCGGAACCGCGGAAAGCATGGTTGAATGGACGGGTTTCAATGAACTCGCCGATGAGTTCGGCTTTGCAGTCTGCTATCCCCAAGGCACCACCGACGATTCGGGTGAGCCATTTTGGAATGTGGGGTATGCCTTTCACGAGAATGAATATGTGGACGACGTAGAGTTTGTGACGGGTTTGAAGGGGCTGCTGGTAGAGTCGTACGGACTCGATGCCGACCGCGTGTTTGGAACCGGCTTCTCCAATGGAGCAGATTTCTGCTACCTCTTGGCGTGCGAAGCCTCGGACGAGTTTCGGGCTGTGGCCCCGATCGCAGGCATTTTGATGTCAGACATCCAATCCGAGTGCGCCCCGGAATACATGGTGCCCATCCTGGAAATTCATGGAACCGATGATGATGTGAGCTTGTATGAAGGCGACCTCAAAAACGTAGATGGTTGGGGTTCCTATCCCAGCACTCCCGACGCCATGTCCTTCTTCGTAGACCTGTTTGGCTTGGCCTTGGAGGAGTCGGGGAATTTCCCCGATGTAGTCGGGTGGGATGAGTCTACGGTTGACTATCAAAAGTGGGGGCTCGACGGCAGCTGCCCTCAAGTATGGCTTTACACCGTGAACGGTGGAGGACATAGTTGGCCCGGTGTATGGGGCAATCAAGACATCGAAGCTTCTCGCGAAGCATGGGAATTCTTTGCGCAGGCTTGCAGCGAACCCCTTTCCGTGGGCGAACTCATCCCTTCAGGCGACCGCTCATTGGTGCGCGTTACGGATGTTCTCGGCCGCGAAGTCAATCCCACACCAGGGATGCTGCTGATGTTCCAATACTCAGACGGAACGGTCGAAAAACGCATCGCTGCGGAGTAAGCTGCATCACATGGACATTACCCCCGTAGCCAATCCCGCATTGGACCCCGCCCAATTCCCCCGGCTTGAGGAAGTCGAATACCTGCCGGTGAGCACCAAGTACCGTGGCATGCGGCTCGCTTTATGGGGCGGTGTTCAATTGCTCGTTCTGGCCATATGCCTGACGCCTTATTTGATCTACAAGTTTGGCGGCGAGGAAAGCATGGCCACAATGAGCGCTTGGTACTGGCCAGTGGGGATTCAAGCGGTCTTTTCCCTGCTCTGGTTTCTAGAGGAATGGAAGGGGTTTCCGCGCCGAGGTTATGCTGTGCGGGAGCGCGACATCACCTACCGGACAGGGTGGCTGTTCCGCTCCACCACAACCGTGCCTTTCGGCATGATTCAACACTCTGAATTGAGCCAAGGGCCGGTTTCTCGAAAGCTCGGCCTCAATCACCTCAAGCTGTTTACAGCGGGCGGAAGTGGAAACCTACGCATTGCTGGACTCGAGGATGACGAGGCTCAAGCCTTGCGTGCGATCATCGAAGCGCGCACCCGGAGATGAGCACCAGCTTTGACGTGCCAAAGCGGCAGCATCCCCTCGGGGTGTTCATCATAGGCGCTCAATTCATTTGGAAGGCCGTGCAGTCGTTCTGGCCCATTCTCATCGGGGTCACCCTCGGCGAGATGAAGTGGTATTACTTCTTGGCCATTCCAGTGGGCGTGTTGTTTGCGGGTGCTTTTGCCCTGTGGTATTACCTGCGCTTTCATTTCTTCATTTCCTCTGACGCCCTCATTGTAGAGCGGGGAATCTTCCAGAGGGAACGGCTTCAAATCCCTTTTGACAGGATCCAGGCCGTTCAGCTTTTTCAAGGTCCCATTCAGCAAGTTTTTGGACTCACGGGTGTACGCGTAGATACGGCGGGGTCCAGCGGCAGTGAGCTGGAACTGGTGGCCATTCGAAAGGCCGAAGCGACCATATTGCAGCAATTCCTGAATAGTAAAATGTCGCTGGCTCCCGAAACCGGGGAAGACGAGCCGGTGGATTCCGACCCGCATAGGTCGGAAAGGGTGGCAAAGCCGCTGGTTGCGCTTGGAACCAAGGACTTGGTCAAGGTGGGCCTGAGCCAAAACCACATCAAGAATGCATTTTTGGGACTGGCCTTATTTATGTCCTTGTTCCAAGGAGCCGAGGATCACATCTCTAATTGGTTGGATGGGATTCCTGCCGCTGTGGTTTCTATCGTGGGCTTGAGCTTTGTCTTGCTGTTCATTCCAGGTTTGGTGCTCATGGGCATTGTGGGTGTACTCACCAGCTTGGGGTCTGTATTTCTGCGGTATTGGCGGCTAAACAGCACCTTGGATGAAGATGGCCTCAAGCTTCAAATGGGACTGCTGCGGCGCAACTCATTTGACGTCCCATTCAACAAGATTCACCTGACAGAGTGGAAGAGCAACTGGATCCGCAGGCTTCTGGGTTATGAAACGGTGCGAATCCGTCAGGCTCAAGCCGAAGGCTCTGGAGGTCTTAGGGTCTTTATCCCAGCCATGGAACCCTTGCACAGAGCAGCGATGGAAGTGGCTCTATATCCCGATCTGCGCAAAGAAGCAGTGTTCGATGTGAGCCCGGCACGCCGCCTTCGTTGGATCTTGCTGGCTGCGGCATCGGTTCCATCCATCCTGCTCTTGACCCACCCTGAATGGGGAAATGTCATCTTGGCATTGTGCTGGACGGCTTTTGTGTTTTGGACAACAGGGCGCCGCTATGGGTCCTATCGTTTGAGCGTATACATCGACAGCATTGTACTGGAACGGGGCTGGTTTTGGCAAACCCGTACAGTGCTAAAAATGAGCCAGCTTCAAGGGGTGGAGTGGAAAAGAAACGCCTTGTTGGAGCGCCGTAAAATTGGCCACCTTGTGTTTCATACTGCTGCGGGGCAGAGCACTTTTAATTATGTCAACCGCGACCAAGCCGCCAAAATCCGCGATTTCGCATTGAACCAGCTGCATGCTGCACAGCCCAAGAATCAGTCTATTTGATGGAGTTTTAGAAGGTGCAAGCAACCATAAAGCAAGCTCCGTAGTACTTTCGATACACCTTGGGTAAGAACACCTTGACTGATACGCTGGCTGATGTCATCGCCACATTGCCCACCACAGATTTGGGCGCTTTGGATGCTGTGCAATTGATGCGCAGGTTCGACACCAAGTATGTCGTGCCCGAAACTTGGTTACCGGATTTAATAGCATCCATGGGCGATTACGCTCATGTCCTGTCGGTAGATGGAGAAGCAGAATGCCGCTATGACAACCTTTACTATGAGTTGCCCGGCGACCGCTTTCTTCAAGACCATTTGAGGGGAAAAGCCAGGCGCATGAAAATCAGGAAGCGCCATTACACAAGCAATGACTTGGCCTTCCTTGAAGTGAAAGAAAGGCTGCCCGGCGGGCGGACAGTAAAGGAGCGCATCGCAACAAGCAGCAACATCTCACAGCCTTTGAGTGCAGAGGAGGTGGCGTTTTTAGGTACCCGTTTGCGCAATGCAGAAGAACTCATTCCGCGCCTTTCAGGAGGGTTTTACCGCACGACAGTGGTTGATTTTGAACGCAGAGAAAGGGTGACCGTGGACCGCAGCTTGAATGCCTCCATATTGGGAGAGCCAGATGCCGCTTTGCTTAAGGGGCTGGCTATTATAGAAGTAAAGCAACCCCGTCCAGACCGATATAGCCCCATCCAACGCTGGTTGCGGAGCCAGAACCAGCGCAAGGGCATCATTGGCAGAAAGACGAGCATGAGCAAATACACTGTTGCTCGACTGGCAAGGGATGGCAACATCGCGGGCCGCGCTTACCTTGCAACATATCGGAGGCTTTTGGATGCACAATCCTGGGCCGGGGACCTGCAAGCCTAACCGCACCATGACTGAAATCGCACTGCATTTCGCAGCCAACCTGATCTCATGCTGGATCATCGTCAGGATGATCTACCAATCCAAAGCCAAGAGGAGGGACTATGTATTCACCTTTATGATGGTGAGTGCCTCTGTCTTTTTGCTCTGTAGAATGCTCAATGGCGTAGAGCTTGACTTGGCTTTCGCCTTGGGGCTTTTTGCCATTTTCGGCATCATTCGGTACCGCACCAATGTGGTCCCCATTCGAGAAATGACCTATTTGTTTGTGGTCATTGCCTTGGCGGTCATGAACGCGTTGGCACCTGGAGCTATGGGTGAACTTCCAGTAGCGCTGGGCAATGCGTCACTTTGGTTCATCGCATTCTCCCTTGAAAGGCTGATGTTCGTAGAACACATGGTCACCAAGCGGGTGGTGTATGACCGCATTGAGTATTTGCAGAAAGACAAGCGTGAAGCCCTCAGAGCAGACCTCTCTGAGCGCATCGGCGAAGACGTCGAGCGCATTGAAATCGGCAACGTGGACCTGCTCCGCGAAACAGCTGTCATCAAGGTCTCATACCGCGGCGAAGACCACTCCGAGCACATTGACCCAAGCGACGGCGTATGAAACAAATGATGCTATGCCTCGTCCTGCTGTTCGGGGTGGGGTATGTGCATGCGCAAGTCATCAATCCGCCACCTGGTTCTGAAGGCGAAACAGACACCACCGAGTGGAGAGGATGGAGTGGTATTTCCATGGGTTTTAAGCCTGTAAAGAGCCTGTCCATCGTTTGGAGCCAGCAATGGCGTTGGGACAACGATTTCTCTTCCTTTGACCGAAGCCTGCAGCAGATAAGCTGCGCCTGGAGTCCCCGTTGGAACAAGTTCAGTAAGGCCCAATCTTTGGGACTCGCCCTCCGACATACCACCCGTCCTGACCGCAAAGGGGATGTCCAAGGCAACGACCGGTTTTTGCGTTGGCAGGTAGAGCATGGGGCTGAGTTCGATGCTGGGAGGTGGGCTTTTGAAACCCGCATACGTTTTCAAAATCAGCAAGTCCTCGCCCTCAAGGACGGGAGCGATCCAACCCAGGAGGGGGCCAGCAAGCAATGGCGTTTCAAGGGGGAAGTAGGCTACAACATCAAAGGCTTTAAATGGGACCCTGACTTTGCCGTTGAGCGCTTTGTGGCTGTGGTGCCCAGCGGGTGGGTGCCCGATGGTGCTTGGCGCATGCGATTGGGCACATCAACCAAATTGGGCAAACAGCACAAACTGCGGGTCTTCCTTCAGCGAGATGTTGAAGCGCCCTACAGTCCGGCACCTCCGGGCATGACGCTTTTCGAGGTTGGCGCAGGTCTTGACGACCTCAGACAAACAGGTGGTGTGGAATGGACGGTAGGCCTGCAATGGCGTTACCGCATCAAGTTCAAAAAGAAAAAGTCACCTCAGGGTGATGACATCAGCTCCTGACCGGAGCTGGACAATACCGATTTGCTGTCCTGTTATGGGCCAAGGCCAACGAAATGTTCCGGCGGGCAAGAATTCCATTCGCTGCACCAAAACCCGGCCAGCAGCATCGTAGGCGGTCAATTCCACGGAACGGCCAGTCGGCACTTCGATCAGCACATCACCGCCTGCACGTTGTGCAGCAAATCCTGCCCATTCAATCACACTGCTCGTGGGGTCTCCAAAACCGTGGAAGGTCACGTTGTCTGTGCCAGAATTGGCCACGCCCAGGGTGTCCAAAGCAACGGCATAACTGATGTCGGCAGGGCTCGAAAGTCCAGCAGCACCTGTGACCACCGTCTCTGACTCCGTAAAGTCCGCATTGTAGCGCGTAATCCGTGTTGGAGACCAAGAGCTCACGTAGTACTGGCCATTGCCGTCGTTGTCAATCCCGTCAAGGCTTCCCAGACCAGTGCCATCAACCAGCGTGCTGACTTCACCACTTTCCAAGTCCACAGCAAGGATGTCAGCATCGTTGAACCAGCACACAACGATGGCCCTGTTGTTGTCGGTGTCGATAACAACGCCATTCGGCGTGGCGCCCAAATTGCCTGTGAGCTGGGCATAGGTCATTTGTGATGGATCCTCTGCGTTGACTGTGTAGAGTCTGTTGCCTTGAAAATCACTGACCACCAAGAGTCCCGCTCCATTGCTGCCCATTCCATTGAGAAACCCAACACCGGGAATCACCAATGAACCCAATAATTCTGCCGATTCCAGTGCGTATGACCGGATCACATTGTTGCCAATGGCATACAACACTCCGTTCATGACTTCCATGCCGTGTGAAGCCTCAGCCTCACCAAAAAAGGCCCAGTTTTCGCCTTGGTTTTCGGTCACCAAAAGGCTGCTGCCATTGCTTACAAACCAGCGGTTTCCATCAGGGTCATACTCGACCGCTTCGATATTGTTGGGGGTTTGGCTCTGGGCAAAATAGGCCGATGAGAGGGCCAGTAGGACAAGGATATAACGCATGGTCCGAAGTTAGTCTCCGGCGTTTAGTTGCCGGCATATCCAAAGTCAGTCAAGAGGGGCTTCGCCCGCATCGACCTGAACGTTGCCATGGATATCTACAGGTGATGACACATCGTCAAGACGAATGGTCCCTAGTACACCATTTAGTTAACCATCGTCATAACACGGGAAACGAGTCCAAAATGTCCAAAGCCAGAACTGGTATTGCTGTAAATTCCAGAAGGGTTGGCAAAAAAGTTGTCGTTGGCGGCCTCGTGTACGTCCACTGAGCGGTAGAAGTCCCCCAATGACGGGCTCATGAGGTCAACGGTCAACCTCAGCACAACATCGTCGGACCCACCACCATAGTATCCCTCATCATACCGACTTCTGCTCAACCGGATGTCGTCCAGCTGCTGTCCATCAATGTCTTGGTCGTCCACCAAGAAACACCTGCAGGCGATGGAGAACTTGACCCGGGGATCTTGAATGTCATCTCCAAAAACGTTGCTCCAAGTGGTGTCTGAACCATAGACAAGACCCTCTTCAAGTCTCAATCCATAAACGTCTTGGACGCCAGGCCTATTCGAAAGGCTGACCAACAATTCATCATAATAAACCACCCCCCAGTAATCCACTATTGAGTCAGCATTGAGCTCAAATTCCTGCGTAAACTGAGGGGTCGGCGGCTGAATGGCAGAGGCTGTCAAGGGGTCTTCACCAGGAACATTGACTGCCAATTCATACAAGCCAGGAGCCAAGTCCAGGGGCGCATCCAAGGTCAGAACGAGCATTTCTACGGCGTTCCAAGGCTCACCTACAACATCAACAGATGCTTCATCCCAAACCAAGATTTCTTCGCCATTCAGGCGCAAGGAAGCATTGGCCCCCTCTGGCAACACAATCGGAGAAGGCGTTTGCAAACTTGATGTTGAATTGACTGAAAGAATGGCCTTTGAGTCACCGCTGATGAATGTGCCGCTCGCCGATATTTCAGCGGTGTGTTCGGGAAATTCAATGTCCCGAACGACACCATCCGCCCATTTTTCGCACCCTACAAAGAGGAGCAGCAGGGGTAGCCACCCATTGACTTTTAGAAATTGAATTGCCATGCGATAGAAGGTATAAATGGAAAGAGTCCGTATTCACGGATGACCGCAACGCCTTGATCGTTGGTGCCAGGCAATGCAAAGAATGGGTTCAAATTGTTGTAAACGTTGTAGACGCTGAGAACCAAGGACCGGTCTCCATTCTTGACGGTTTTGGTTCGGGTGGCGCTGATGTCCGCCCTGTGGTATGGGCTCATCCTAAAAGAATTCCGGTTGGAGGGCACTTCAAAGGTGATGGGCTCAAGCCCCCCGTAATAGGAAGGCAATACACTTCCGTACTGCACTTCATTCAGGGTTAAGGCCCGACCTGTTCCGTACACCCAAGTCCCAGACAAGGACCACTTTTCGGACAGCTCGTGCACCACCACGATCGATACATCATGTCGCCGATCATAGGTGAAAGGGAAGCGGTTGCCGCTGTTTATTTCATCAAACTGACGGTCAGACCAACTCAGCGTATATCCCAACCATCCAGAAGTTCGGCCCTTCTTTTTCTGAATCAGCATCTCCGCGCCGTAGCTCCTTCCTTCACCTTGCGTCACCGCATCCTCCCATGTGGAACCATTGGTTTGGAATGCACCTGCTCCAAAGCTGGCTCCTTCCTTGTAACTCAGCAGACCATCCATGGATTTGTAGTACCCCTCTAAGCTGACCTCCAATTCCCCATAAGTCTTCGCCCCGCCCACAGCAACCTGCCAACTTTGTTGAGGCCGTATGCGTGCAGTAGAGGGGAGCCACAAGTCGGTGGGCAAGGTCAACCCCTCATTCGCCAGCAGATTCACAAACTGGGTCATGGCTGCATAAGAAGCTTTGAGTGCCGCACCATTGGGTAGGCGTTTGTTGACAGCGAGCCTTGGTTGCAAAGAGGCATAATTGGCTCCTTCAACCGCCAGGGCAGAGCCATGGAGCCCCACATTGGCCGTCAGGTCTTCCGCCAATTTGACTTCATCCTCTACATAAAGGAAGGCTTCCGTGGAGAATATATCGGGTGAGCCCAAAATGGTGTCAAAGTTGAATTCATCACCGGCGTCCAATATGATTTGGGTTGCACCGGGCAGGAAGCGGTGACGGGTGACATTTCCGCCAAATCGGACAAAGTGTCTATTGCTGGGGGCGTAATCAAAGTCGATGCGCCCGCCGATGTCCCGAATTCCAGAATTGTACAGGGAGGCAAACCGCGTAGTTTCAGAAGACGTCCCGCTGGTGTTGGTTTCTGAGAAATCAAAGCCGGTATTGAAGTCATAACTGCTTTGCATCAACGTCACATTCGAAAACAAGCGCGGACCCCATTCATGATTCCACCTCAGGGCCAGCACAGCATTGCGCCAATCCAGCCCCAAATCAATGTCATCTGACCCCCCGTTGAAGTCGCTGCGCGTGCGAACACCGAAGTCATCAACACCTTGGAACGTGCTGAGATAGATGCGATCGCGGTCGCCCAGTCGCCAGTTGATCTTGGCATTCAGGTCATGAAAGAAATACCGTGGGTCCACTTGTGTTCCATCATTGGAGGCGTTTCGAATGATGGGATTCACCAACAAGTCTAGGTAGGTCCTTCGGCCGCTGATCATGAAAGAAGCCTTGTCCTTGACAAGCGGCCCTTCTAATGTCAGTTTAGAAGCCAACATGGAAATGGAACCCGCACCATGCACTTCTTTCTTGTGGCCTTCCTTCATGGTCACTTCAAGGATGGAACTCAACCTGCCACCAAATCGAGCAGGGTAGCCCCCCTTGGTGATGGAGATTTTGCGCACCGCATCAGCATTGAAGACGGAGAAGAACCCAAAGAGGTGGCTCACACTGTAAAGCGGAACGCCATCCAACATGATCAAGTTTTGATCAGGACTGCCTCCCCGCACATAAATACCGCTGGAACCTTCGTTGCCGGATTGCACACCAGGAAGGAGCTGGAGGCTCTTCAGCAGATCAACCTCGCCGGCAATGGCTGGCAGTTTCTTGATTTGATCGATGGGAACTTCAATCTTGGACATTTGAACCTGGTCCTCAATCCGCTCAGAGGCACTGGACTCCACCACAGCTTCGCCAAGTTCTAAGCCTGCGGTAAGTTGAATGTCCAGCTTGAGGTCTTCCCCCAGATCGATCTGAATTTTTTGTGGGGAGTAACCCAAGTAGGAGAACAGTACTTCTTGTTTCCCTTCGGGAAGGGTGATGCTGTAATGGCCATAAACATTGGCAGTGGTCCCAGAGGTGCTGGCAGCGTGCCAGACGGTTGCACCCAGCAATTGCTCGCCGCTGTTTGCGTCTTCTATGAATCCACTTAAGGTGTAGCTACCGCTTTGGGCATGAATTTCAATGGCCCCGAAACAGGAAGTCATTAAAAGGATGGCCAGAAACCTGCAATTCATGAATCGGTGTTATTGAAGCGCAAACATCGGGCTACAGCCTTGGACAGGCTTCCCCTCCACAAAAGATTAACAGTCAGGAACAAACAAGAACCAACGGATACAGAGAAATGCGCCTCTTCAGTCCTCAGGACGGCGCTGCACTTTGCGCTGGGCAGCAATGGAGGCTTGGTGAATGGCCTTGAAGACCTCTTCGACGAACCCTTCGGGCAATCCTTGCTCAGAGCCTGCTGACTTACTCTGTGCCAAAATCTGATTCCATCGGGCAATCTGCAGGATGGTCATCCCGTGTGACTTTTTGAACTTCCCAATTTCTTCGGAAACACCCATACGCCGGGCCAAAAGTTCCACGAGCCCTTCATCGATCATGTCGATTTCTGACCGCAGTGCAGACAACCCTTCACGCCCCTTGCCATTCCCTTGGACTTTAGATTCAAGGCCCCTCACGATTTCGAGAAAGCGGGAGGGAGTGACTTGCTGAGCCGCATCCGTCCACGCAGATTCGGGTTCGGGATGAACCTCTATCATTAACCCATCAAACCCCAGATCTACAGCTGTCTGGGCCACATCGGGCACCATGTCGCGCTTCCCGGTGATGTGACTCGGGTCATTGAGTAAAGGGATCTCAGGGTGACCGTTTCTAAAGTCAATGGGAATCTGCCAGAGGGGAACATTCCGGTATTTTTTCTGGCCGTGAACCGTAAAGCCCCGGTGCACGGCAGAAAGTTGACGAATCCCAGCACCGGACAAGCGCTCAAAAGCACCTGACCACAAGGCTAAATCTGGCTGGGTGGGGTTCTTGACCGCTACGGGAATGTCGACGCCACGCAAGCAGTCCGCCATTTCCTGGACTTGAAAAGGATTGGCGGTGGTGCGCGCACCAATCCACAACATGTCAATCCCTGCCTTTAATGCGGCTTCTGCATGCCGCGGTTGTGCCACTTCCACACAGACCTTCATCCCAAATTCAGATTGGACTTCTTGCAACCAAGGAAGCCCTGTGTGGCCCACGCCTTCAAATGCACCTGGCCGGGTCCTGGGCTTCCAAATCCCAGAGCGGAAATAGGAGATGCCCGAATCTTTCAATCCTGATGCAGTGGCCAGGACCTGTTCTCGGGACTCGGCACTACATGGACCAGCAATGAGCGTGAAAGTGTCTTGCACCCTGCAAATTAAGCACCAAGAATAAGCAGGTTTTGAAAATGGGTACAGGTGTAGACAAGGCCATCCTTCATGCGGTGATTAACTTGGACCCATGACGATTACACGCCTGGCCGCTGGCTGCCTTTGGATGCTGTTCATGAACATCAGTGCCTTGGGCCAACTTTCTACCCCGTCGTTTCATTTCGATCCCGCGGAGATTCGGTTGCCCGCCACTTGGAGCGAGCCGAATGCATCCATGCAGGCCATGCGACGTAGCGCTCCTTTTTGGACGGACTACAAGGCAGAACACCCCCGCTGGCAGGTGCAGTTTCACCCCACTACAGGAACTGTTCACCGCGCATACGGCCCCGCGATATCTACCCTGAACCCCACAGGTTGGCTCGAAAGTCAATTGGAGTCAGCGGGATGGTCCGTCGAAATGGGAGGCTGGAACCAAGTAACGATGGGCAAGCACACCCTCTATCGCTGCGAACAAACCGCCAACGGCAGGCCCGTCTTGGGAACCGAAATCGTGGTAAAGGTGGCCGAACAAGGTGTCGTGATGTGGGGTGCCCAGTCCTTCCCTTTGGCAGCATGGCCAGAAAATCTGCAGTCCTTACAAGAAGAAGAGGTCCTCGCAGCAGCTACTGCAGGCCTGCCAATCTTGGGGATGACGGCTGCGGCAGGAGGTGAGGCACTCATTCCATGGGTGATGCGTTTGGAAGAGCATACGACTGTCTCGTTCCGCCCCGCGCGCAGCGTGTTGGTGTCGGGCCTATCGACAGACGGCATACCCGTTCAATATGCCACATGGATTGATTTGGAGACAGGAGAGGTGTTAGAGCGGATCAATCAGGTGCACCACGTTGGACATCCTCACGGAAAAGAAGAGAAGCCCAAGCCCCGTCTGATGGGGCCACCGGCATTGATGCAAATGCTCAGTTGCCAGGTCACCGGAACGGTGCACTTAACGCAGCCCTTTGAATCGACCACGGAGGTTGGACTGGCCAACTTGCAAGTCAATTCAGGTTCTGGCACTCAGTTCACCGATGCTGGCGGGATGGTCAACTTTGAGTCGCCAGGCGTCCAAGAACTGGGGCTTCAACTTCAAGGGCTGTGGAGTACCGTAACCACCAACGGAGTGGTCCCACAACTTGAACTGACCATTGAAGGGGATTCTGTGGTGAGCTTCGACGAAAACGCCAGCATTCGCGAGCTGAGTGCCTTCCATAGCGTCAACCGCATCCATGAACACATGCAGCAGTGGCTTCCTGGTTTCACTGGCCTCGACTTTTCTCTGCCTACGGTGGTAGACGTGTCGGGAACCTGCAATGCATTCTACACGCCAGGTGCACCGAGCATCAACTTCTATTCCGAAGGCGATGGATGCAATGCATTTTCAATGGTGGCTGACGTGGTTTTTCACGAGTACGGACACGGCATCAACGACCTTTATTATGAAAGTCTTGGCAGCGGATTCAACAACGGGGCCATGAACGAGGGGTACGCCGATTGGTGGGCCATCAGCCTCACCTACAATCCTGTACTCGGAGCGGGTTGTTATTCTGACAACCCTGATTTCTACATCCGGAGGTACGATGTAGACGCCAAAGTATATCCCCAAGATTTGGTGGGCGAAGTGCACGCCGATGGAGAGATTATTTGCGGGGCTTGGTACGATACGCACTTGCTTCTCGGAGGGGATTGGGACCAATCGATGACGCTCTTTACAGAGGTCTTTGACGGCCAACAAGCGGCCACGCCCAATGGCAACGAAGGCGAGGCTTTTGTGGAGGTGTTGCTCGACGCTTTGCAGGCCGATGACGACAATGCGGACCTCTCGGATGGCACGCCGAACGGCGCTGCGATCCTCGAGGGTTTTGGCATGCACGGAATCACCCTGTTTAGCAATGTCGAAATCGGCCACAATGCAGAGGGATACACTGCTGCAGATGAGGGCATTGTGATCAATGCAGATGCACTGGTACTGTTTCCATTCAGCCAGTATTTTGGCAGCTGTGATTTGTATTACCGCACTTCTGCGGCAGACGCTTGGACCTCGGTTTCTATGGATCCAGTGGATGGCAGTGACTATACCGCGTTGATCCCTGCACAAGAGGAAGGCACCGTGGTAGAGTATCACTTTGGCATCACCGACATCTACGGAGCAGTCAGTGCCATCACCCCATACAGCGCCAACGATGCCGCCAACCCCAACTTGCCGTTTAACACCATCGTAGGGCTCACGCCCGTTCTGATCGATGATCAAGATGACTATTCAGACTTTGGCTTTTGGCAAATCGGAACCCCCGAGGACAACGCCACAACCGGTCAATGGGAGTCCACTATCCCAGTGGGGTCCTACAGCAATCCAGGTGACCCCAGCACCATCTGCGCGCCTTCCGAAGACCACACACCAGGAGACGGCATTTTTGCCTTTATCACAGGCGTGAGTCCAGGCCCAGACGCAGGCATTGGATCCAATGATGTGGACGCGGGAAGCACGACCCTTCAATCCGAACCTATGGATCTGACGGAGATGATCTCTCCAGTTTTGAGCTATTGGCGTTGGTACGTCAATGCACCAGCTTCTGGAGCCAACCCTGGAGCGGATTGGTGGCAAGTTTATGTGAGTGGAGATGGAGGTGACTCTTGGGTAGAAGTAGAAGAAACGCTCACCCAAGACATCGCCTGGCGCCGCAACGCTTTTTCAATCACCGATTATGTCCCTTTAACGGATGCGTTTCAAATCAAATTCACCGCTTCTGACAGCCTGCGTCCAGACCAGGGCCTAGAATTTGATGGGGGCTCACTCATTGAAGCGGGGGTAGACGACTTGATCATTCACGATGTTGCCACCAGCGCCGTCACTGAGGAGCGCCCTGGAGCCGGTATTTTGGCTTGGCCCGTGCCGTTCTCCAACCACCTGCACGCAGCAGGTTGGCTGCCCGGCACGCAGGTTCAGTTGGTGGACGCAACAGGTCGTGTGGTGTCACGCATCTCGGCAAATACGAGGGGAGAGGCCCACCTCAACATGGTTCCCGGAGCTTCAGGAGCTTACATATTGACAGGAAAAGGGAACGACGGAAAAGTCCGACGCAAGGAACTTGTCAGGGTATGCCATTGATTCAATCGTTCAGAGCATCTTTGCGCGCGATTTGAAAACCATGTCCAAGCAGATCAAACCCCGTCGAATGGCCATCAAGGCCGAATGGCAGCGAGATAGCAACTCGGCACCAGGATTCAACAAGTACTTTATCACCATCCGGGAAATCGATGGGACAGAGTTGCGCATGCCGGCTTATGGCCGCGATATGCAAGACGCCTTAAGCCGTCTCGTGAAAACTGAACGGGCAGAGAAACTGGCGGAGGTCACGGAGAAGGTTCCGGATTTCGTTTACGTCCTCTTGTTCTTAGGCACATTGGGTGTGGGTGCTACCCTCAGCACGGCCAGCGACGACCCCTTGTATTTTGCGGTAGGCGCAGGTGCATTGGTCTTGTTGGTCGGCCTCTACCTCCTGCGGGTCAAAAAGTAATCGGGGGTCAGTTCCCAATGGAAATCTCGCCCTCGGTGGGTGAGATCCAATTCACATGTACCAATTGAGCCTTGCCTGCAAGGGAAGCCTTGACGCGCATGAATCCTTGGACAGCCAGTTGCTCACTTCCAAAGTACTGACGAACATCCAGCGTTTTAATAACGCCTGGGGATACACGCACTTCAAAGATGGCCAGAAAGCCATAGCGCTCTTCCCCCATGGAACGCCCGTACTCTCCCACGGGCAATGTTCCCGCATAGCTGTTGTCGAATGAAGATGGGCGGTGCATTTCTGAGCTGGCCGGAGCCTGAGCAGAGATGGTAAAAGACAAACCGACGAGAAAGCAAAGAGAAAGGAAGAAGCGCATTGTCTGTGATATTTCCACCACTTACGCAATGAATACCTTCTGGGTTACGTCATTTTCCTGCAAAAGCCCGAGGTTATCTTCGCAACATGGGAAGAGCCTTTGAATTCAGAAAGGAGAGAAAGATGAAGCGTTGGGCAGCAATGTCAAAAACGTTTTCACGACTCAACAAAGACATCATTTTGTCCATCAAGGAAGGTGGTGGCATTGCCGATCCAGACTTGAACGCCCGACTGCGGGCCGTCATTCAGAATTGCAGGGCAGCCAACATGCCCAAAGACAACATCGAGCGGGCCATTAAAAAAGCCACCGATAAGGATGCAGTAGACCTTAAACAGGTCACTTTTGAAGGGTATGGACCCCATGGGATCGCCGTCTTTGTGGAGACGGCTACAGACAACAACAACCGATCAGTAGCCAACGTGCGCAGCTACTTTAATAAGTGCAACGGAAACCTGGGAACCACGGGAAGTGTGGAGTTCATGTTTACGCATGTCTGCCACTTTAAGATATCAGCCGAAGGCCTCGATCCTGAGGAACTTGAATTGGAGCTCATCGATTGCGGCGCCGAGGAAATTGGAGTAGACGACGATCACATCGTCATTTACGGCCCTTTCGAAAGCTATGGTGGGATTCAGAAGAAGCTCGAAGAGGACGGCATTGGCATTGTGGAGTCGGGATTTGACCGCATTCCAACAACGACAAAAGAGCTCGGCTCTGAAGAAACTGCTGAGGTCGAAAAGCTCATCGAAAAACTTGAAGAGGATGAAGACGTTCAAAACGTCTATCACAATATGTCCTCAAGTACCGAGCCTGAAGATTAAAGCGTCCTTAAACGGACCTTATTCATTGCAGACTACACCAAACTCCACCAACAGCTGGAGCAAATCATTGGTACCTACAATGCCGTCGGGTACGATATCCGCCAAGCAACTTTGGTCAGAAGAGAACACACAAGATCCGTTATCCACTTCTGCTGACGTGTCATAATTGAATGCAGTAGGGTAGGTGCATCCGCAAAGGGCCGGGTGATCTAAAATCGTGAAGCTCACAGAGGCCTGTTGTCCAGAAACATCCTCCGCTGTTATGGTGTAATCTCCCGCCTCGAGCGCAGTGAGGTCTAGGTTGGTTAGAATGGAGATTTCCCCTACAGCGCCTTCAGATTCGATTTCAACAAGACCGGTCGAGCTGCCTGAGCATCTGGTGGAGTATGCAGTAGCACTAATTGACAGCTGGGCGGAGCTGGTGAAAACGAGCAAAAAACCGGCAGCAGCGAGAGCAATTCGGAACATGTGATAATTATTGGCTTATGAATGTAACATTTTTCACACTAACCTCAATTCTTGACAACTGGAAATTTGTGTAATTCATATAATAAAGTTGAATTAGAGTTCTGTTCAGTTCGAAATTCAACTTTTCGTCGGCGGGGAATTTCTTGAGCAAAGCCCTAAAGGATTAGTTTTAAATATGGACCGATTACGACTGAGCACTTTTTTGCTCTCTGTGTTTTTATTGATTTCGCCACTAACTGCGAACTCGCAAACAAACCCTGTGGAGAACACCACCTCAGGGATTGGTTACGAGGATATTTCGGACGCCATTCAATTAGCTTCTTCGGGTGATGTCCTCACATTGAGCGCTTTGACTTTTACGGAGCGCTTGCTCATTCAAAAACCCCTGACCATTGTAGGGGATGCGGGTGGAGGTACTGTTATTGATGTAAGAGGCACTTCAGGTTGGGGTGTTTGGCTCGGTTCGAGTGGCATCACAATGGAAAACGTCACGATTCTCAGTGACATCTCACACGATGGCTACGGCGTCCATTGCGATCCCGGAACAACGGACTTGACATTGAGAAATGTTCGGGTCTTGAACAATGGGACATCAGGCATTGACCTCAACGGCTTAGTGGGGCCTGGCATCAACCTCATTGAAGACTGTGAAGTGTTGGATGCCGCAAGTGGATTTGGCCTTGCATTGAGTAGCTGCCAGAGCACCGTGGTCAGGAATTTTACATCTTCAGGCAATGGTTTTGGCGACATTGGAATTTTGGAGAGCGCTTACACCTCAAACCGAACGGGTTCATTGAAGTTTGAAGGCACAATGGCTCTAAGCGGGCCACAATCCAATGGTCTTGGTGGTGTGGTCATTCAATCGGATACCACGGTCATCGATCCGGGCATAGGGGCCAACTTTGATATTGACATGCAAGCAGGCCTGGTGCACCAATTGACAGGTACCACGACATATGACGGCGACCCACTGGGCTTTGTTTTGTGCTCTACCCAGAACGTGAGTGAACTGTCTAAGTCCTTATCCGACGACCTCGGAGTCGCAGATTTGCGGGGTAAGAATTTGGTTTCTGGTGAAACTGAAGTTTGGCCCGGTATGTCGCTGCAGGTTGCCGTGGATGCCGCTTCAGAGGGGGAGTTAATCCGCGTGATCAACCCTGGTGTTTATGACACTGAAACCGTCACTGTATCCAAGGCAATGACCATCTTAGGACCCAATGCGGGTATTGGGACCGAAGATGCATCTCGAACCAGTGAGGCCATTTTGGAAGGGGGGATGGTCGTGAACGCATCGAATGTCACAATTGACGGCATAAGGGTTGTAGCCGGGGCTGGAAAACCATTTGGCATTTCAGTCGCATCAGGAGTCGACAACCTTGAAATTAGGAATACCGTAATTCGAGGTTGGTATGAAGAAGATGGGGATCTAACGACCATTGGTCTTCAGAGCCTGGGAAATGTCGAGTTGATTGACTGTTCGCTGAGGAATTGGCCAGTGGCTGTTGTCATGAGCGGTGGGGCCTTGTCTATGACCCGCCCCATTGTAAAAGACAACCGGGAAGGTGTTCGATTTGATGCATTGAACGGTAGCCAAGACTTCCTAGAGATTGTCGATGGCGATTTTAGAAACGCTGGTGCAGATGCATTTGTAGTGGCCAATACGGACGCAGATGATGCGCTCATTGTGCAGGGAGGGACAGCCAATTTGCACAGATATGCCTTCCGTTTTGATGACGAGTGTGTGTTTGACATTACAGGAGGCGCATACACCCAATCAGAGGAGCAAATCATTGGCTTAAGTACGCCGCAGCTCATTGGGCTTTGTGAAGCCAACAGTTTCAGCAACCCTGTGATTACAATTGACGCCTGTGATGACCCAACAGCCATTAATTATGAGGAGTGTGCCTCTGAGAATTCAGGCAATTGTCTGTTTGGAGGTTGCACAAACCCCTTAGCGTGTAACTATTCAGAGACAGCATCAGAAGACGATGGCAGTTGCGACCTCGCCTCTTGCGCAGGATGTCTCAATCCCATTGCATGTAACTATGACGTTACGGCCACAATTGAATCCAGTTCGTGTGAATTCAATTCATGCCGTGGGTGCACGGATGAAGGCGCACTGAATTTTGAAGAAACGGCTTTGTATGACGACGGCTCGTGTCTGTTCCCCGGTTGCACCAACCCAGAAGCAGACAACTATGATGCTTCCGCCAATTTCGACAACGGTGTTTGCTTTTTCTATGGCTGTACCGATGCTGAGGCTTGCAATTACGATCCTACAGCCAATGTCAACCTAGGAACTTGTGAGTTCACAAGCTGTTCTGGCTGTCTCAACCCTCGGGCGTGTAACTACGACGCCACGGCCACCATTGATGATTCCGATTGCGACTTTACCAGCTGCCGGGGATGCACGAACCCAGACGCCATCAATTACGATTCAGGCGCTACCATCGATGACGGATCCTGTCGGGTATTGGGGTGCACTGATTCTGATGCAGTCAACTTTAACGACAACGCCAACTACAACGACGGCACTTGCATATTTGGAGGCTGCACGGACTCCGGTGCTTGCAATTATGACAGCACAGTATCCGTGAATGACGGGTCCTGCGAATACACGTCATGCGCAGGCTGTGCCATTGAAGGCTTCTGCAACTATGACCCCAACGTCTTGATACACGATGGTTCATTGTGTGACTATCTCACGTGTTGTGGTGACCCCGCTGCTTCGAACTACGACTCAGCCATTCTGCCTCAATTGACATTTGGATGCACATATGGTCAGTCAGCTGGAATGCCATTCATGGCCGTATGTACCCTCCCTTTCGCTTGCAACTTCGGAGTAGATGCAGCCTGTGAATTTGACAGCTGTGCGGGATGCACAGATGAAACCGCATGCAACTACGACCCCGCTGCGACATTGTCCACCACAACGTGCATTACCCCCATGGATTTGTTCGGGGATGCCAATGTGGACTGCAATGGAAATTGCACCAATGACACGGACACCGATGGCGTTTGTGATGAAGACGAAATACTGGGGTGTCTGGACGAAACCGCATGCAACTATGATGGGAATGCCACGGAAAATGACGGCAATTGTGAGTACACCAGTTGTTTAGGTTGCACGGACAATAACGCATGCAATTACACCATCGGTTCTTCTATCAACGATGGGTCATGTGATTACACTGCCTGTGCCGGTTGCACAGACAATACGGCCTGCAATTATGACGGAACTGCCACCATCTCAGGGGCGTGTACTTTCCCCATCGACATATACGGCACTGATGCTGTGGACTGTAATGGAGATTGTCTGGCTGATACCGATCAAGACCTGGTGTGCGATGGCGACGAAGTTTTGGGTTGTACCAATAGCAGTGCCTGCAACTATCAATCGAATGCCACAGAAAATGATGGGAACTGCGAATTCACGTCTTGCGCCGGATGCATGGACAACAGCTCATGCAACTTTGATGCTTCAGCAACAAAGCCAGACGACAGCTGCGACTACACTTCATGTGCAGGATGCATCGATCCTACGGCATGCAACTATGTGCCAACGGCAACGCTGAGTACGGCTTGTGAATATCCAGAACAGACCTACCTAGGCTGTGATGGAGAATGCTTGACAGACACAGACGGCGATGGTGTTTGCGACCCTCTAGAAGTAGGAGGCTGCAGGGATTTTTCAGCGTGTAATTTCTCTGATGCTGCGACCGACGACGATGGTTCTTGTGAGTTCACCTCATGCGCAGGGTGCACAAACCCTGGAGCTTGCAATTTTGACGCATCAGCCAGTATCAATGACGGTTCCTGCAATTACACATCTTGCCAGGGCTGTACGGATATTCAAGCCTGCAATTACGTTTCAGGAGCATCGACCGACGATGGAAGTTGCGTGTACGTGCTCGACCTCTACAATGTCACCAACCTCGATTGTTCAGGTACATGTCTGAACGATTCCGATGGAGATGGGATCTGCGATGAAGATGAGCTCAGCGCTTGTACGGACCCTGATGCCTGCAACTATGAAGCTGCGGCTGACTTTGACGATGGTTCATGTGAGTTCTCAAGCTGCGGCGGATGTCTCGACCCTACGGCATGCAACTACAATCCAGCGGCGCAATTCGATGACGGCTCTTGCTCAAGTCCTTCATCCCTGTATGGAAAGGACTATGTGAATTGTTTTGGCATCTGTTTAAATGATGCTGACGGAGACGGCATTTGCGACGAGGAGGAGATAGGTTGTACAGACATCACCGCCTGTAATTATGATTCCGGAGCCACCACTGATGACGGTTCTTGCACATTCCCCTCTGAAACCTACCTCGATTGCGACGGCAACTGCATCAATGACAGTGACGCTGACGGCGTATGTGATGAATTGGAAGTGCTCGGTTGCGAAAATGAAAATGCCTGTAACTATAACCCCCAGGCGACGGATGATGACGGTTCATGCGTTTATGCAGACACCCCATGCTCCACATGTAACCCAGATGGCACCGTGAATCCCAACGACGACGATGGAGACGGTATTTGCAACAATGAAGATGTCTGTTCCGGGGACTTCAACAATGACGGAGTGCGCACAGCAAGCGATGTCTTGGTTGTTCTGGCCGCCTATGGGTGTGACAACGAATGCGGAGAGGCAGACTTGGATGGCAACGGCTTTGTGACGGCCTCCGATGTCTTGGCCATGCTCAGTTATTTCGGTACGTTCTGCGATTAAGAACCTTGATTTATACTTTGAAAGGGCCGCACCAGCGGCCCTTTTTTGTTAGGGATAACGACGAAACCTATTAAAAGGCCCGCTCTAACAAGTGTAAGTATCGACCAATTGACTATATTTGTAGTTCAGATCATAATGATATGCTACGAATACTGACCATCTTGACTGTTGCACTGGCTGTTCCTTGCCTCCATGCACAAGTGCAGCCCATTGCGCCTGTCACCAATGTCACCACAGGTGCAGAGTATGACTACATCTCGGATGCCGTACAGGAAGCCGCTTCAGGGGACTTCATCCAATTGGCTGCAGCCCGGTTTGTCGAGCATGTCAGCATATCTGTACCGCTCACACTGGCTGGAGACCCAAACGCGACCACTATTGTTGATGTCTCTGAGGCCGATGGTTGGGGAATCACCCTCTCTGCAGATAACATCACGCTCCAAGACTTGACCGTTGTAAGTGGAGGGATAAACAACGCCTACGCCATACACAGCGAACCTGGAATCACAGGACTCACACTTCAAGACATCGATGTCTCCGAGTCGACCAAGAGTTGTATCGACCTCAACGGATTGACTGGTCCTTCCGTCAACACGTTACAGAACATCAATGTAAGTGGCAGTAGTATTGGCTTTGGTCTTGCCTTAAGCACATGTTCGAACGTTCACATTGAGAACGTCACAAGCAGTGACAATGGATTTGGAGACATCGCCCTGATGGAGTCCAACTATTATGATCAGGAGATCAACGGCATTTCTTTCACTGGCGAACTTGATTTAGGAGGCCCTAATGGACTCGGTGGTGGAGGTGTTGTGGTTCAAATCGACCCAGTGATTGCCCCTGTTGGTATTGGAACAGGATTTCCAATCAGCATGAACGCCGATGGATTCAACCATGTTTTGGAAGCACCAGGCGATGACCTTACCGGGTGCATTCTTGTGCACGATGACGACGTACGCAGTATTGCTGCCGCATTGGGTGCAGAGATTGAAACCCTTGTGTCATACAGCATGATCACCCAACAGATGATTGTCTTCCCAGGCATGTCGGTGCAAAGTGCTGTGAATGTGGCCGACGACAATTCGACCATCAAAGTGGAGCCAGGCACATTTGACACAGCCCCCATTGAAATAGGAACCAGCCTGAACTTAATCGGCGCCAATGTCGGCTCAACGGGCACGGATGCATCCCAGCGTGATGTTGAATCTGTGATTGCAGGCATCATTGTCACAGCAGGCCATCCCGTGATTGACGGAGTCAAAATCAACAGCGGCGCTGGTGACGCCTTGAACGTAGCAGCTTCTGCTGAGGGCATCACGCTGAAAAACAGTGTCGTGTCTGGAAGTGGTTCTGCTCTTAACAGTGGAGTCATCTCACGCAAAACAACCGTCATCCAAGACGTTAAGCTGACAGGCTTTCACAAGGGTGTTCTTCAACATTCAGGAAACCTCACCATTTCCAATAGCATGTTCAAAGAGAACGCTACTGGATTGGAGGTGGCCCACGATGCTGCAACAGCTGATGTCACCTTGGTTCAAACATGCGCCTTCGAAAATGCCGGTGGAAATGCAGTCAACCTGTCTGCAGGAGAAGCGACAGATTCCTTTACCATGACTGACTGCACTTTGCAGTTGCACGAAGTGGCTTTTACAAAAACAGCACCCCTGGCTTCAAGCCTGGCGAACAATACTTTCTCAAACTCAGAACTGCAGGTTTCCGGGGTGGATCGTGACGGCCAAATCGAATTGTGCAACGCCAACACCTTCTCTCCAGCGCTGCGGATCACAGGGTGTACTGACCAAACGGCCGACAATTACGAAGCTTGCGCGAACATCAATTTCGGATGTCTCTATGAAGGCTGTACCTCGCCCAAAGCGTGCAATTTTGACGCGTCAGCCAATTATGATGACGGCAGCTGTGACTTCATCAGTTGTGCAGCTTGCCCATTGGGCTTTGCCTGTAACTACGATCCCGATGCAGAACTCTACAAAGTAGGGGCGTGTGACTTCACCAGTTGTGAGGGTGAAGGCATGGCGACATCTGGCGAAGACAGGGCAGGTATTGCCATGATTGAAGGCTGCACCATTCCGCAAGCATGCAACTACAATGCCAACGCAGACATAGAAGATGGCAGCTGCAACTTCGATTGTTATGGATGTATGAACAGCGAGGCCTGCAACTTTGAGTCAGTGTTCACCCAGGCTTCTAACGAAACATGCTTGTTCATTCAAGACCTGCATCCGTCGCCTCATGTAGACTGCGATGGGACCTGTTATAACGACCTGAATTTAAATGGTGTCTGCGACGAGGAAGAGGTGAGCGGCTGCATGGATCCAGGGGCTTGTAACTTCTTGGGGACAGCCACCCTCGATGACGGCAGCTGCGATTTCACTTCATGTGCCGGTTGCATCAACCCAGCGGCTTGCAACCATAATGCAGATGCATGGGTGTCCGATGGTTCTTGTGATTACTCAAGCTGCTCGGGATGCGCCGCTTCGAATGCTTGCAATTATGACCCAACTGCATTGATCGATGACGGAACCTGCCAATTCCCGGTAGACCTGTTCAACAAGGCCTACGTCGATTGCACTGAGAATTGTTTGAACGATGCCGATGGTGACGGCATTTGTGACGAAGAAGAGCTGTTGGGATGCACCAATTCTGGCGCCTGCAATTTCGATGCAGATGCCACTGACGACGACAGTTCATGTGAGTTCACGAGTTGCGCCGGCTGCACCGACGAGAATTACTGCAATTACAACCCCACTGCCACCCTTGACAATGGCAGTTGCACAGCTCCAGAGGACTTGTATCCCGACGCGATATTGGATGGCGTATCCACTGTGGACTGCTTGGGGCGTTGCGTAAATGACGCCAATGAGAATGGCATCTGCGACGAATATGAGCCTTCTTGTCCTGGGGACTTCAACGAAGATGGATTGCGCGGAGCTGTCGATATCCTCATGATGCTGGCCGCATTTGGATGCCAAACTGATTGTGGTGACCAAGACCTCAATTTCGATGGCATGGTGGCCGCCGGCGACATTTTGATTGCTCTGTCCACCTTTGGTTTGCCCTGTCCAAACTAAATCAACGACTTTAACCACCCCAAGGGCTTCCACTTGAGCCCTTGGGGCGGCAACCCGCTGCAAACGGGTGCACCTTCAAGTGGCGACCAAAACCCAGATGCTCCGCTTCCCCAATCACCGGGGGGCCCTCAGGCCCGTATACAAGCCCGTCATGGCATGTTGCATCTTGATGTGGTCACTGTCCACAGTCTGCGCTCAGGATTGGAGCGCGGGAACCCTGCCCCAAGCAGATTGGAACGCTGCATTCACTTCTTTTGATTCCACTTGGGCAGACAGCATCCCCCAAAGAGGAAAGGGCTTTAAACCATTCATGCGCTGGAGGCATTTTGCCACAGCGCGTTTTGCTTTTGAAGGCGCTACATCCTTTAAATCCGCCTCCGTTTGGGAGGCCACACAATGGGAACGAGCAGGCAGGTCTGCCCGAACAAACGAAACTGGATCGATGTGGCAAAAGGCGGTCCCGACTGGCGCTCCGCTCGTGGGGGGTGCAGGTCGTGTTAACCGCGTAGTGGTCGACCCCCAAGACACTGCGGTGTGGTATGCATGTGCACCCAGCGGTGGCCTCTGGAGGTCCACGGATTCAGGGACGCATTGGAACATCATGGGGACCCAAGACTGGGCAGGAATGGGGGTGTCGGATATCGCCATGCATCCAGATGACCCCAACAACATTTTAGCCGCCACAGGAGATTCAGATTTTGGCAGCGCCTACGGTGTCGGGCTCATGTCTACGAACGACTTGGGCCAAACTTGGACCACTACAGGACTCACTTTTGAACTTTCCGAAGCGGCCACTTGCAGTCGGGTTCACAGAAAATGGGGAGCGCCTGAACACATTTTGGCCGCCACAAGCGATGGCATTTGGTTGAGCGAGGACAATGGGGCATCCTTCACGTTGACCCAACAGGGCATCTGTTCCGACTTGATCCCGCAACCAGGAGATTCTGCGATTTGGCATGCAGCCATGCGACCAGGGACACTACTGCGTTCTGAAGACGGGGGAAGGAACTGGAGCTCCGTCCAAGGTTTGCCTTCTGCATTTTCAGTGAGTAGGTACACCTTGTCAGCTTCATCCTCCAACCCATCATTGGTAGCAGCCATTGCTGCAAGGACTGGCTCTCAAGGACTTCAAGGCTTCTATGTGAGCCAAGACAGCGGGCAGACGTTCACAGAGATTCCTGAACTGCCCAATCTGTTAGGATGGACCTACACGGGTGCTGATTTCGGCGGCCAAGGTTTTTACGACTTGGCGCTGGCCATTGACCCTCTGGATGATCAGCACATCATCGCAGGCGGCGTGAACCTGTGGGAATCCCACGATGGAGGAGGGAACTGGGACTGCATAGGTCACTGGTATGGAGAGCAAGACGCCGACTTTGTTCATGCAGACCACCATGCGATTTCCTTTATTCCCGGCAGCAGCCAATGGGTGAGCGCACATGACGGGGGGGTATCGCGCAAATCATCCATTGGTTTTCAAAGCCTGTGCGAGGGCTTGGACGTAGGGCAGATTTACAAGCTCGGCTTTGCCAACAGCAGGCCTGACCAGCTGATTTCAGGGTGGCAAGACAATGGAGTCAACCTATTGAAAGACCAGGTACATGCTCAGGTATTGGGGGCAGACGGTTTCCATTGCCTCATTGACCCCAACGAACCTGACACGCTCATCGCCTCGGAGTATTTTGGGAAATCCCACCGATCTCTGGACGGCGGGTGGACATGGGAGCCCTGGGTCGCAAGCAATGGAGAGGGGGTCGATGAAAAGGGCGACTGGAACACTCCCATGTCGTACTCACCATCAAATGCTGACCGGGTGTTTGTTGCCAAGCACAGGCTCTATTGGACCGATGATCTGGGCGCTACATGGCAAGAAACAGACGCGTTACCAGGTGCCGAGATGGAAGTGCTCGCATTGGCACCTTCCAATGACAGCACCGCAATCGTAGCACGGGGAAGCTTGGCCTTTATCACCCAGAACCTCCAAAATTGGACGCCCTTGGTCGGCCTTCCAGGCTTGCCTGTCCAAGACATCGTCATTGACCATACCAATGCAGAGGTCTATTGGGTCGCGTTTGGTGGTTATGTCGATGGCCAACGGTTGTGGCAAACATTGGATGGTGGCGCATCCTGGACGGATGTAGGCGAGGGGTTGCCCGCCATTCCTGTAAACACATTGGCCCGGCATGAGACAAGCGGCGACCTCTATGCGGGAACCGATGCGGGTGTCTATGTCCTTACCACAGGTTCTGCAGTGTGGACGCCCTACAAATCAGGGCTTCCCGAAGTCATCTGCAGCGACCTCGGTATCCGTACTTCCTCCGGAGAATTGCTCTTGGCCACTTATGGAAGTGGTCTGTGGCGCGCCCCATTGTTCACACCACCAGCCCGAGATGCTGCCGTGATTGGAATCAACGGTTGCCGCGCAACGTCCTGCTCTGGTCCATTGGATGTGACAGCAACCGTCAGAAATGCCGGACAAGACACGCTGGCTGCCATTACGCTGATATGGAACCACACTGACACCGTACAGTATGGCATGTTGTTGGCACCAAATGGAGAAGCCAGGCTCTCTTGGGCTGATGCAGAACGGGACGCGGTGGCCCATCAGACCGAGCTTATTGTGCGCATCATCGATGTGGTGGGCCTCCATGGCAGCTTGTCTGACGGCGAGCTCACCAGTGGCGTAGATGCCGTCTCCGAGAACGATGTGTTGGGTATCCCTTGGGAGCACCGCATCGGAACGGGCTCCGTTGTCGTGACCACCACGGCGGATTGCCACCCCATGGAAACATCGTGGGCATTGGCTGATACCGGGGGCACAATCTGGCACCGCAGGCAGCACTTTGCCAACGAAGCGGCTACACTAGACACCTTGTGCTTGGCTCACGGTTGTTATGATGTGCTATTGAATGACAATGGTGCCGATGGTTTTTCAGGGGGCAATTGTGGCATGCAGGGCGCACTGAACATAACCTCAATGGCAGGTGCGGTCATTTGGTCTGTAACCGACACCAATGCGGTCGGCATTGGCTTTAGCACTGGCGTGGGGGGGACAGTTTGCCTTCCTGTTCCTGGCGTATTGGGATGCACGAACCAAGCAGCCTGCAATTTTGACCCTGCAGCATCTGAAGATGATGGCTCTTGCAACCAGGACTGCTGGACCACCCCATGTCCTGCTGACTTTGACGGCGACGGATTTTACGGAGCTGCAGACATTCTCACCGTCCTCGCTGAATTTGGGTGTTCAGCAGGATGCACGGTGGACATTACTGGCGACGGCTCGGTTTCTGCCAATGACATCTTGGCTTTGTTGGCTTTGTACGGTCAAACCTGCGAGGAATGATGAATCCCGGTGCATCTTGCAGCCGCTATGGCAGCACGAACTCCCCGTCCTAAAATCAACATTCGCCGTTGGTCTTCAGAAATTGAAGGCCCTTTGCACGCTTTGGTCCGCTCAGAACTCGGATTGCGCAGCACAACAGCTTCACGCAATCTCATCAAAGGTGGGGCCGTGAGGGTGGAGGGTGAAGTGGTTAAAATCCCTTCCTTGGTCATCCCCGTTGGCCAAGAAATTTCCGTTCCGGAAGAAAAGGAGGCGCGCAAGTCAGAACCGGCAAATGCGACCAAGTCCATTCGTCCAGATGACGACTTGCCGTTCGAAGTACTCTATGAAGATGACGACATCTTCTGTTACCTCAAGCCGGCCGGTTGGATTTTGGCATCGCCAAATCCTCGGGTAGACACCAGTTTTACCCGGGTCAAGGAATACTTGGTTGCCAGAGACCTTGCAAGCGGCCATCCAGAAAGGGCCGTGCATTTTGTCAATATGATGGACAAGGACAGCAGCGGAATTGCTGTGGTTGTCCGCGATATGGGCTTGCGGAAACGGCTCCAAGAAAGTTGGCACACCCAGCAGTTTGAAAGCTATTTGCTGCTGCACGGTGAAATCGATGAAGATGGAGAGTTCAGCGCCCGCAAAAAGCCGGGGGAGAAGTACTCCTCCAAGAAGTTCGAATTCCGCCGCATGCGGTCAGGAGGGCGGTTCACCATCCTCAAGGTGAAAGCCGGCCTGCAGGACATCAGTGAAATTTTACCAGGATTGCGCCACCACAACTGCATGGTGTGTGGATTGGGTGCAGATGCGCCAGACCCGCTGGGTCGTCAGGGAGTGCACCTGTTTAGAATGGTCTTGACCGATTCTGAATTGGATGCCATGTGGGAGATCAAAACCCGCGTACCCAAAGAGTTTCTCAGGGTGGTGAAATAAGAAGCGCCCCGACGTTTCGGAGCGCTTCTACCTTAACCAAATCAATGCCGGTCTCAAATCGGCATCATGAACCATTATGTCGCTGCTTTCAGCTATATGGTTTAATTCAACTACCGTGCCAAAAGTTGATGGCACCCACCCTGTTTGCTCAGAATCAGTGCCAACGAACGTCAAAACGCGCCTTCGCAATGGGTGGGTCTACTTGGTATCTTTGCAACACGCTAAACATCTGAAATGAGCAGAGCAGTCGTTATCGCATCCGCCCGTCGCACTCCGATGGGCTCGTTTCTGGGAGCCCTGTCTTCCGTCCCCGCCACCAAGTTGGGGTCCATCGCCATCCAAGCCGCCATGGAATCCGCAGGGATCACTGGGGCAGATGTCCAAGAGGTCATCATGGGCAATGTCTTACAGGCAGGATTGGGCCAGGCCCCAGCCCGCCAAGCTTCCATGGGTGCCGGCATTTCCGACACCGTACCATGTACCACAGTCAATAAGGTGTGTTCTTCAGGGATGAAGGCCATCCACATGGCTGCCAATGCCATCGCAGTCGGTGACGCCGACATTGTAGTCGCCGGAGGCATGGAAAACATGTCGCAAGTCCCGCATTATCTCCATGGAAGGGCAGGCATCAAGCTCGGCAACATCAAGGCAGTTGACGGCATGGTGCTCGATGGATTAACCGACGTCTACAACGCGCAACATATGGGGCTGTGCGCTGAATTGTGCGCCACCAAACACAGTGTCTCCCGCGAGGAACAAGACGATTTTGCCATTGAGAGTTACCGCCG
>CAJQJX010000070.1 GCA_905478795.1 uncultured Flavobacteriales bacterium | reverse complement strand
CCTCGGTATCACAGATTCCGTTGCTGTTGTTGTCTACATCCACATTCCCGCAACCGCAAATGCCTGCGCTTGTCTTCAGGGGGTCATTCGGACATCCATCACCACTGTCACATGTACCGTCTCCATCGGTGTCAGTACCGTCGTTGTCCGGGTCATAGCTGCCGTTGGCGCAGTCGTCACAACCGTCACCATCGGAATCCGAACACACATTGGGGTTCAGCGGGGCCGAGTCCGCCCCATCGAGGACACCGTCGCCGTCGTCATCGGGGTCACCGCTGTTGCACAACCCGTCTCCATCGGTATCTGTACCATCATTGGCCGGATCGTATGAACCATTGGCGCAGTCGTCGCAACCATCCCCATCTGTATCAGAACACACATTGGCGTTGTTGTCATCTGAGTCATTGGCATCCAGGGCGCCATCGTTGTCATCATCAGGGTCACCCGAATCGCACAATCCATCGCCGTCGAAGTCCGTGCCGTCATTGTTGGGCGTATTGTCCGCCAAGGGACCAAAACCATCCGTTCCTATGGAACAATCGTCACAACCATCGCCATCCGCATCGGCGCATACATCGGGATTCAACGGAGCGGTGTCCACCCCGTCCAAAACGCCATCATTGTCGTCGTCAGTATCGTTGCAATCCGGTGTGCCATCACTGTCGGTATCCGTGTCCGCCGTGCCACATCCGCACGCACCGGCACCCGTCTTGTTGGGATCTGTAGGACATCCATCCCCAGCCACCGCCACATAACCTGCGGGCTGTGTGCAGGAGGTCGTCGTTGAGTTCGGATCACCTGCGTTGTCACCGTCACTGTCCTCATACCAAGTCGGAGCGGTCTGAAGCGAACCGTCTGAAGGACATTCATCCCCAGCCACCGCTACATATCCCGCAGGTTGCGTGCAAGAGGTCGTCGTCGAATTCGGATCACCGGCATTGTCACTGTCGCTGTCTTCATACCACGTCGTCGCATAGGTACAGGACCCGTCATCCGTTGAAGCGGACGCATCATAGTTGCACGCCGACGCATCCGTACACCCGGGATAAGTACAAGACCCGTCGTCCACGTTGGCGTTGCTGTCGAAGTTGCCCGCTCCACTGTCCGTGCACCCGAAATCAATGCTGATCTCGTTCGGAGATCCAATGTTGATATCAATGGGGGCAACCACGTTGGAAACCGTCGTCCCCGCGCCTGAACCGACCACGAGCGTCCACCCTGGCGTTCCCCCACTGCTCGTACCGAGCAATCCATCACCATAGGTGTCTGAAATGAAGAGCGTATACGATCCGCTGGGGTCAAAACACTGTTCATAGACCAACGTCGCGCCATCCGCCACCTCCGATGCAATGAACTCCGTCGGATTGGAAGTTGACCCTCCCGTACCCCAAATCAACGTAGAGCTGGCGTCATCATCCACCATGTACCAAGCGATTTCTTCAGGGTAGTTGTCGACCGTCAGCGTGAATTCAAACGGCGTCAATGCAGACCCGTCAACCACCGTTCCCGTTCCATCCGTCGCACCGGAACAATAATCACAGCCTGTCGCATACGTACAGGTGCCATCATCATCCGTTGCTGCCGTGTTGTAGTTGCACGCAGTGTTGTCTGTACATCCGTCGACCTCATCGTCGTCACACACTCCATCACCGTCTGTATCAGTGCAACTGAGGGTTCCCGTCAAGACGACATTATCCAAACTATGCCAATTATTCTTCTTGGTCATATTGACAGTAAACGTGATCTGCGTAGTCGTCGCTCCAGCATTGGGAGTGAAGGTTGAAGAAGCCAATGAACCATTGGACATGCTCACCGCGATTGCCGAATTTCCTGAAGACACAGTTGCGTAAGAAAGCGTGATGCCCGTGAAGCTCGAGATGCTGATGGGAGCGCTTGTCCAGACCGCTGTCGCAGTGTTACAAGAGTTTGAGTTGGGTGTAGTGAAACGCCAAGCACCAGACGTAATCGACATTGTCGCACAGTTCGACGTTGTCGTTGCACTCCAAGCATCCGGACTTGCGCCTGACGCACCATTGGAGTCTGAGTTAAAATTGGCCTCGTATACCGTGGTTTGGGCCTCGGTGCTGAATGTGCAGAGTAGCATGAGGGCGGCAACCATCAGGCGAATGGACGGCACACACTCCAGAGCGCGTGGATTCACCGACAAGGTGTTTGGCGCAATGCTTCCCAAAAGGGAACTACAGACTGCAAGGGGGACCATCCCCTTTCCAGGGGAAGGCGGCAAAGTTTCGGGCACAGCAATAAAGTTGGTTAGCTTCTCACGGCTGCACGAAATATACGACAGAGCTATCAGAGTAATCCTACGTCGACAAAGTCAGCCAACACCCAGTAAAAACAGGGTCTGCAGCACGCATAAACGCTCCTGAAATGCATATATTCAATTTCGTCGATTAAAAATTAACCTTATAAATGAGTCGCTCAGGCATGGACATATAAATAAAGGGCATGGGGCATCCCCAAATTCAAATCAACGCTGGGGCGCTAGGAGCGAAACCACACTTCGCTCAGTCCCTGTCGTCAGGGTCAGACGGTACGTTCCAGCAGCAATGGGATAGACCATGCGCAGCTGATGGCCTTCAGTTTCTCGGCCTGCACTGACCAACCGACCTGCACCGTCTACCAGTGACCACTGCAGGGTACTCCAAGGCACCTCGGACTGGATCAACCACCCTCCAGGCGACATACTGACCTTCCAGCCAAGTTCGGCTTCGCCGCGCTGTGCAGACACCACGGAAAGGTCAAAGGTCTCTATTGCAGTGCAACCGTTGCGTTCGGCTTCCAGCGTAATGGCGTAGACACCCTCACCGAAAACGTCATACGCCAAGGGCGCATTGTTGCCAATCATGACATTCGCGAGGTACCAGCGATAGGCATCGGCAGTACCTGTGAAAAACGCCTCAATGACCGCGGTACCATCCTCGTTCGCAACGACAACCTCGTCTGCCTCCCAATCGACAACTGGAGCATCGGAATCCACGGCTTCAAACTCTACGGACTCTTGCAGACAAGCGTGGTCCACATTGAGCACATAGCCACCTGGCGCCATTCCAGTCAGTACCATTTCTCCAGCGCCAGCGCCTTGTTGCGCTATGCCATCCTCTCCGAAGAGCATCCACCCGAAGGTGCCGCCTCCGTATAGCTCGAAATCGATTTCGATGGTCCCTTCATTACAAGGAGGCGCCGACCAATTCAATCCCAGCAACTCTGGCTGCTCACCCGGCGGCACAATGACCTCACGCTGGCTCTTGGGACAGACAGTACCCGCTACTCCAGTCACCACCACCGTGTATTCACCTGGCTGCACGGCGGTGAACTCAGCCGCTTCCTCCACGCCCAACAACTGGTCCAATACAACCCCCTCTGGACTGAGCAATGACATGTTTGCGGTCACCCCATCCCCCACATGAACCGCTACTTTACCGTCAGCAGATTCTGGACAACTGGGCATCACAGCCTCTGTGCGGGCAAAGTCATGAACAGCCAACATAAAGCGCTCATAAGCCGACACTGTCTGCGCCAGTGTAAAGGACATTTCCTCACCCACAACCAGGTCCAAAACTTGACCCGTTACAGCATCCACTACGCTACCGCACATTTCATCAGGGGCCTTAACAACACGCATCGTCACCTCATTCTGACCACTGCTTCTCAAGTAAAGGGCACGCTCAAATGACCTCGGCAATGACTTAGCGGCATACAGGTTGTTCTCTGAGTACAATGCAATCTTGGGCTGTTGAACAGCAGAAGACCGATAGCTGATGTCTGGGCCATGGACATAACCGATGGACCCGAACTCGGAGGGTACAACCTTGACGTAATCGCTCCCAAATTCATTTTCCAACTCCAACAAAATCCACTGGTCCTCCTCTTCATCTGCGCGCACGAATGGGCCGCCTGCGGAAGCATTATCAATCGCCGTTGCAGGGAACTCAAAGGTCCCTGAAGTCTCCCCTTCTTTCAGGCGCACCCAGAAAGAATTGCCCGGCTCAATGTATCTGTTGCCGTTGACCTGAAGGGAATCAAGGCCACCTGCACTGTATCTCTGAAAATCTTGACTTACAGAGTTGAATATCAGGTACTGATCTTCTACGACATCGGCGTTGTTCTCGTGGAGCACATGCCAATCCAGCCTCGCTTGGTAGGGGTTTGGAATCATGTTCCATCCCGCCTGAGAGATCGCGGTCACATTGGAGCCTGTCCACACACCGTCCTCGTATACTGATCGCGTGATCGTGAATGCTTTGACCGCGTCCACATCATGGCTTCGCAGCGGACCAGAGAATTTAAACGTCGGGTTTTGAGACCCATAGATCACTACCCAACACCCCCCAAGCGTATCCAACGGAGTATTGTCGCCCTGTGGATATGCCACTGAACCGGTTTGCTCATCCCAAAACTGAACGGTCGAAGTACTATTTGGATAGTCTGAGCTGGGCCAGCCTGCCGTGTAAAAATCCTCGCTTCCATTCAGGTCAGAAACGACCATTCCTTCCAAAGCAGACCCCGAGAACAAGGTCCATCCCCAATTGCCCGCAGACGGCGGAATAAAGCGGTTGACCTTGGCATCAACTGAGGCCTGACCGAATGCGCCAAGCAATGCCGCCTCTGATGAGACCGCGTCAAGCTTACCTGTACCAGAGGTATCTGAATTAAACTCCAAGGTGTGGCCATCCATGTTCAAGCCCCCCCTTTTCATGGAGAGGCGCTCCTTCACAATCAATGTATCAACCTCCACCAAAACCTCTGTTTCCGTATCGCAGAGTTCTACCGTCAAATGCTCAAAGCGCGGGGATTTACCTCGAATTGAACGGTTCTCCGCACCCACCAAATTGACCCTTCCGCCGATGGTCATGGACACATCTTCAGGGAAGTCGATGCCTCCTTTCAAGACGAGCTGTTTGCCCAAAGGCACCTGAATCGGATGATCGGCATCCAATGCAATGCTCCTCAGGCTGGCAACACTCAAAGAAGAATCGAGCGCACTCCAATCCACACCTCCACTCAGCTTGAGCCTTCCCGGTCCCTTCACCGCCAGACCAAAGGCCACATTGAACGGATCCATGACTTCCAACGTCATGGAGTCAGGAATGAAGACCGAGGCCCCATTTCGGATATCGAGGTTTTTGACCCGGAGCAAACCTTGTGTCCCTGGCGTCTTGTCGATGATCAAGTCCACAGACGGCTGTACCCGCACAACTTTGGTCTCATCGAGGTCCAACTCCACAGCTTGAACATTCTCGGCATCGCCATCTGCAATTTCTGAATCAAGCCAAATATGACCGTGGTGCGGCCCTGAGCACAGCGCGCAAATGGTATCCCAGACATACTCACACGAACCGTTTTCAAAGGCAGCTCCTGCATCATAATTCGATGCCCGTTCATCCGTGCACCCTTCGCGCCAACCGAACAAGGTGATGTCATCAAAACGCCACTCTTCGCCTGCGCCGTCGTTTAAGGCGCGAATTTCGAGCTGCACCGATTCGGGAGCGCTCATCAGGTCAGACAGCACCACTTGGCCTTCTACCCCCCACTCATCGCCACCATAAACGGAACCACTGTACACCGAGTCCGCCGACAAAATATTCACCTCCAATTCATCCCCTTCGCCCACAGCAACACCCTCTGCGTGCAATTGAATGGCCAGCTTGCCAAAGCTCCCTTGCGCATCCTGCATGGAAATGGAGCTGCTCTCCCATCCCATCCAATTTCCATTCAGTTCCAACCCTGAGAAGTATGCATCAGAAACAGTGGCGTCGACCCCCCAAAAGTTGGGAGCATCGCCCACGAAATCTTCCGGAAGACTGATGCTCCACTCGGTATTCTCTGGTCCAATGGTGCTCAGATCAGTTGCACCACTGTATCCATATCCAGCGTCCAACAGATTGTCCCCATTAAAGTCCAAATCTCCAGAGCCAGGACCGCTACTCGCAGTCATCAAAGCACCATCGGCACCAAAGCTCTCGAACCATACTTGTTCCCCCGGCATGGAATCGCAGTAGCAACCATCTCCGGTTTGATTCAGCTTTTTGAAGAAGGCGTAACCATCCTGCGGGGCATTGCAATCACCTTGCTGACCTGGGTAGTGACAAGGGGGTGCAAGTCCATAATTGCAAGCTGCAGGCTCCTCACACGTGAGCACCTCAACGGGCTCTGCTACAGTGAGTTCTGTATCCACAGAAACAGTGTCGCCATTGAAAATGACCGAAAGTGTTACTTCCTGAATACCCGGCTCTAAAACCGACACCGACGACAACGTACCACACTCATCCGTTCCAACCTTGAACTGGAAACACCCATTGGGGTCGATCACGTTAGGGAACGCACCAGCAACGTCTCCTGCCAGAGCATAACCCGCAATATTGGCGTCCAAGGTCCCTGCCGTTAAATCTGTGCTGTCCGGAAGTGTCAGTGTTGCACAAGAACACCATTCACATGAGCCATCGTCGGAGTTGGCATCTGCATCATAGTTACAAGCCGATGCGTCGGTGCAACCTACCGGCCAATCGCAGACTCCATCTCCATCCGCATCCAGCAGACAATTCCCACCACAAACTCCTAATACGTCAAGCTGATTTCCATCGCAATCGCAGTCTCCCTCCGG
>CAJQJX010000069.1 GCA_905478795.1 uncultured Flavobacteriales bacterium | reverse complement strand
CGCAGAATGTATGCGCGCATAGTGTATATTGTATGCGTGAGACCTGAAGACACCATCGATTTCCATGTGCGTTTTGCATGGGCCGGTATTGCCCGACAGTACGGCCAATTGGCTGCGGCGCGCGGAACCACCATGGCGATGGGGCAAACCTTGCTCAACATCGAAAAGAACGGAACGCCTTCCACCCAGCTCGGACCGCGCATGGGCATGGAAAAAACGTCCTTGAGCCGCCTGCTCAACAACCTCGAAGGCCACGGCATGATCGAACGGAAAGCCGATGAGGCCGACCGGCGCATCGTGCGCATTCACTTGACCGCCGCCGGAAAAAAAGAGCGCGACCGCGCCCGCACCGCTGTGCGGACATTCAATGCCTGGATTGCCGAGCAACTTGGTACGGACCGCACCGAACGCCTTTTGGGCGACCTCCAGAAACTCAACGACCTCATCGTCCAGTATCCGACCCGGGACGCACTCCCGGAACTCGATCAGAACGACAACCCCGATTCCAACGCCGCTTAAACATGGCTTCACCAACCCTCCCCCACTCCTTTGACCGCGTGGCCGTCCTCGGCTCCGGCGTGATGGGCAGCGCCATTGCCTGCCACCTCGCCCAAACCGGTCACGACGTGCTCTTGCTCGACCTTCCTGCCAAAGAAGGTCCCCGCAACGCCGTCGCCGATGGCCACCTCAAGGCCTGCATCAAATCCAAGCCCAGCCCGCTGTATCGCAAGGCTTTTGCCAAGCGCATTACCACGGGCAACTTCGAAGACGACATGCCCCAAATCGCAGGGTGCGACTGGATCATCGAAGTCATCGTAGAGCGGCTCGACATCAAGCAGATCGTCTTTGCCCAAGTGGAAGAGCACCGCAAGCCCGGAACGCCCATTACCTCGAACACGAGTGGCATCCCCATTGGCGACCTCGCCGAAGGCCGGAGCGAAGACTTTCAGGCCTGCTTCTGCGGCACGCACTTCTTTAATCCACCGCGCTACTTGGCGCTGCTGGAGATCATTCCACACGGGGGCAGCGACCCTGCCTTGATCGACTTTTTTATGGCCTACGGCCGCGACCGTTTGGGCAAGACCACCGTGCTCTGCAAGGACACCCCGGCCTTTATCGCCAACCGCGTGGGCGTGTTTGCCATCCAGGCGTTGTTCCACACCGTTCAGGACATGGGCTTGAGCATTGAAGCGGTGGACAAGCTGACCGGACCGGCCATGGGCCGCCCGAAGAGCGCCACCTTCCGCACCTGCGACGTGGTGGGACTGGACACGCTGGTCCATGTGGCCAATGGGGTGAAAGACAACTGCCCGGACGACGAGCGCAAGGCGGTCTTTGAGACCCCCAAGTTTGTGCAGCACCTGGTGGAGAACGGCCACCTCGGCAGCAAATCCGGCCAGGGCTTCTACAAGAAAACCAAGGTCGATGGCAAGAAGGCCATTCTGGGCCTCGACCTCGAGACGCTGGAGTACCGCCCCAAGCCGAAGGTGAAATACGCCACCCTTGACGCGGCCAAGAAGTCCGACGATCTGGCCGAGCGGACACGCATTCTCTACGACGGGCAAGACGAAGCCGGCACCTTCTACCGCCGCGTCTTCAGCGATGTGTTTGCCTACGTGACGCACCGCATCCCCGAAATCGCCGACGAGCCCTACCGCATAGACGACGCCCTGCGCGCCGGCTTTGGTTGGGAAATGGGCGCCTTTGAAACCATGGATGCCGTGGGCGTATCCAAGGCCGTAGAGCAATGCGAAGCCAATGGCCAGCAGGTCGCAGCTTGGGTCAAGGACTTCCTCGCCGCCGGTCACGAGACCTTCTACACGGTGACCGATGGCGTGCGCTCCTGTTACAACCCCGGCAGCAAGGCCTACGAGGTGGTGCCCGGACAGGAAGGACGCATCAAGCTCGCCTACTTGGGCGAGGACAAGGTGATCTGGAAGAACGCCGGCGTGACCATCCACGACCTGGGCGACGGCATCCTCAACGTGGGCTTCCACACCAAGATGAACACCATTGGCGCAGAAATCCTGCAGGGCTTGAACCACGCGTTTGATATCGCGGAGGACGCCGCTACTCCATGGCGCGGGGTGGTGATCTCCAACGAGGGTGGCAACTTCTCGGCCGGTGCCAACGTGGGCATGGTCTTTATGCTCGCCGTAGAACAGGAATACGACGAGCTCGATTACGCCATTCGCATGTTCCAAAACACGGTCATGCGGGCACGCCACTCCAGCATCCCTGTGGTGGTCGCGACCCACCAAATGACGCTGGGCGGCGCCTGCGAATTGTCCATGCACGCCGACAAGGTGATCGCCCATGCCGAGACCTATATGGGGCTCGTGGAATTTGGCGTCGGCCTGATTCCAGGTGGTGCCGGAACCAAGGAGTTCGCCGTGCGGGCATCGGATGAATACACCGACGGCGGCATCCGGTTGGAAGTGCTGCGCGAACGCTTCCTGACCGTGGGACAAGCCAAGGTGGCCACCAGCGCCCACGAGGCTTTTGACCTGGGTTACCTGCGACCCGGCATCGACGAGGTAGAGCTCGACCGCACCCGGCTGACCGCCCGTGCCAAGGTGGCCGCGTTGGCGATGGCCGACAGCGGATACGTGCCGCCCCGACAGCGGACCGACATCAAGGTGCTCGGCCAAGAAGGCCTGGGCATCGTGCACATTGGTGCCCACAGCATGAAGTCAGCCGGGTTCATCTCCGAGCACGACGAATTGATCTCTGTCAAACTCGGCACAGTGATGTGTGGCGGAGACCTGAGCGCACCCACAGAAGTGAGCGAACAATACCTGCTGGACCTCGAGCGCCAAGCCTTTATGGAACTCTGCCAACAGCGCAAATCGCTGGAACGCATGCAGAGTCTGATTCAAACCGGAAAGATCCTCCGCAACTGATCCCCAAACCCTTTGATTATGCAAGACGCTTACATCATCGCCGGATCCCGCAGTGCGGTCGGCAAAGCCACCAAGGGAACCCTCCGCGACGTCCGGCCCGACGACCTCGCCGCACAAGTGGTGCGCCACATTGTGGCCTCCCTGCCAGAGTTTGATCCCAACCTGATCCACGACGTGATCGTGGGCAACGCCTCTCCCGAGGCCGAGCAAGGCCTGAACGTCGGCCGCTTGATTTCGCTCATGGGACTCGACACCGAGAAGGTGCCGGGCATGACCGTGAACCGCTACTGCTCCAGTGGATTGGAGACCATCGCGATTGCGACGGCCAAAATCCGCACCGGCATGCAAGAGCTGGTGATCGCCGGTGGCACTGAGAGCATGTCGTGCATGCCCATGGGCGGCTGGCGCATTGTGCCCAACGCCCGCGTGGCCCAGGAAAACCCCGATTGGTATTGGGGCATGGGACTGACCGCCGAAGCGGTGGCCAAAGAGTTCAACGTGAGCCGCGAAGCCCAAGACGCCTTTGCTGTGCGTTCTCATGAGCGCGCCGCCGCGGCCATCGACAACGGACGCCTGCAGGCCGGCATTGCGCCGATCGAGTTTACGCGGGTGGACCTCGATGGCGACGGAAAGCGCCGCGAGACCCACGTCAAGTTTGAAGTGGACGAGGGCGTGCGCCGCGGCACCAACATGGAAGGCCTGGCCAAGCTGCGCCCCGTGTTTGCAGCCGGCGGAAGCGTGACCGCGGGCAACAGCTCGCAGACCTCTGACGGCGCTGCCTTTGTGATGGTGGCCTCCGAGCGCATGGTGAAGGAACTGGGCGTCGAGCCCATCGCCCGACTGAAGTCTTACCACGTGGCGGCCCTCGCGCCCCGCATCATGGGCATGGGCCCGGTACACGCGGTGCCTCCCGCATTGGAGAAAGCCGGACTCAAAAAAGACGACATCGACCTGTGGGAGCTCAACGAAGCTTTTGCCAGCCAAGGCGTGGCCGTGTGCAATGAACTCGGACTCGACCAAGAAAAGGTCAACGTAAACGGCGGCGCCATCGCCCTTGGGCACCCGCTCGGGTGCACCGGAGCCAAGCTCACCGTTCAAATGCTCAACGAACTCAAGGCCCGCGGTGGAAAGCACGGCGTGGTCACCATGTGTGTCGGTACCGGCCAAGGGGCCGCCGGCGTTATCGAAATGCTCTAATTCTATCCTCATGTCACAGAATCCCGAACAGGCCGGAAAGGCCATCACTGGAGGCGAATTCCTGATCCGGAAAACCGCTGCGAACGACATCTTCATTCCCGAAGAGTGGAACGAGGAGCAGCGGATGATCAAGAAGATGACGCACGACTTCATTGAACAGCGCGTCCATCCCCACATCGAAGCCATCGACCAGCAGGAACCGGGCTTGATTGAAAAACTCATGGAGGAAGCCGGGGAACTCGGTCTGCTCGGAAGCTCCGTCTCCGAAGAACTCGGCGGCATGGGCATGGACTTCAAGACCACCATGCTCATTACCGAAGCCATCGGCGATGGGCACGCTTTTAGCGTGAGCTTCTCTGCCCACACCGGCATCGGCACCCTGCCCATCCTGTACTATGGCAACGACGCACAGAAACAGAAGTACGTCCCGGGCATGGCCACCGGTCAGCTCAAGGGCTGCTACTGCTTGACCGAGCCCAGCAGCGGATCGGACGCCAACAGCGGCAAGACCACGGCCAAGCTGACCGAAGACGGCAAACATTACGTCATCAACGGCCAGAAGATGTGGATCACCAACGGCGGATTTGCCGACGTGATGATTGTCTTTGCCAAGATCGACGACGACAAGAACCTCACCGCCTTCATCGTGGATGGCGACAGCGAAGGGATCACCAAGAACCCCGAGGAAAAGAAGATGGGCATCAAGGGTTCATCAACCCGCCAGATCTTCTTTAACGACGTGAAGGTGCCGGTCGAAAACCTGCTGTATGAGCGCGAAAAAGGATTCAAAATCGCGGTCAACATCTTGAACATCGGCCGCATCAAGCTCGGCGGTGCCGTGATCGGCGCCTCCAAAGGGGCCCTGACCGGCGGAGTGAAGTACGCCAACGAGCGCAACCAGTTTGGACGCCCCATCTCAAAGTATGGCGCCATCCGCCACAAGTTGGCCCAAAGTGCCATCGAGATATACGCCTGCGAGGCGGCCACCTACCGCGCCACCCAAAACATTGATGACGCCATCAAGGCGCTCAAGGAAGGCGGCATGGAACACGGCGAGGCCACGCTCAAAGGCATCGCAGACTTTGCCCCCGAGTGCGCCATGATGAAGGTGCTGGGCTCGGAGGTGCTCGACCTGGTCATCGACGAGGCCGTGCAAATCTTTGGCGGCATGGGCTACTCCGCAGAGACCCGCGTGGAGCGCGGATACCGCGACGCCCGCATCAACCGCATCTTCGAAGGCACCAACGAGATCAACCGCATGTTGACGGTGGACATGATCTTGAAGAAGGCCATGAAGGGGCAGATGGACCTGATGACCCCCGCCATGGCGGTGGCCGAGGAGATCACCGGTGTGCCTGATTTCGGCATGCCCCCCACGGACGTCTTTGAGGCCCACCTCGAATACGTCGAGAAGTTCAAAAAGGCCGTGTTGCTGGTGGCCGGTGCCGCCGTGCAAAAACTGATGCAGACGCTGGCCAAAGAGCAGGAGGTGCTCATGCACATCGCCGACATGATGATCTGGACCTACGCCGCCGAATCCATCGTACTGCGCGTCCAAAAGCTCTCCGACATCCGCGGCAGCGAAGAGGCCGTGGCCCACGAGCTGGCCATGATGAAGGTCTACTGCTACGAGGTCGCCGAGCGCATGCACTCCTCCGGCAAGGAGGCCCTCCTCGCCTTCGCCGAGGGCGACGAACTCAAGATGATGCTCATGGGCCTCAAGCGGTTCACCAAGACGGAGCCCTTCAACACCACCGCCGCCCGCCAGTCCATCGCCCAAAAGCTCATCGACGCGAACGAATACTGCTGGTGATCGGCGGGCTAACCAAAGAGGGTGGATAAACATCGAATCCCGAACAGAGCTTTATTCTGTCTTTTTGCAGATATTGACGGCTCACCTTACATGACGACGCAAGATGGAAATGCAAACCTGTCCCTTCTGCTCTGAAGAAATCAAGAAAGAGGCCAAGAAGTGCAAGCACTGTGGAGAAACGATTGACGTAGCTCTTCGAGCAGCAGAAGAAGCCAAAAGAAGCTCTCAATCTGGAGCAAATGGCCCAATAATCAATGTCTCCAACTCCAATAGTGCATCCTCAAGTGCAGCTGCCGCTGCCTCAGCAAGTGGAGGCAGTTTGTGGAGTCGAATTACCTGTCTCGATTGGATTCTGATTTTCTGTACAGGGGGACTTTGGCTCATCGTAGTCGCCCTGCGTCGATGAAATATGCCCTGATCGGATTCGTTCAGGTTTACCAAAAGTTCATATCCAGGTTTAAACCGGCCAGTTGCATTTTTAGACCAAGCTGCTCCAATTATTTCATTGGAGCAGTGGAGAGGCACGGAATAGCCAAAGGAACCCGGCTCGGACTGAAGCGCATCTTGCGTTGCAGATACGGCAATCCCGGGGGATATGACCCTGTACCGGAGTAAACGCAACGGGTGCAATCGAGCCGGTTCGTAGATCATCCCTTCGGTGGATTTGCCCAACGCGAGTATCTGTTGAGCTGCTTGTCCCCCGGTCAGGCCCTGGACCAACTGCATTCGATGCCCGGGCTCATCGATTGATGAACTTCACGGGAATGGTGAATTGTGCGCTTGCGGGTTTGCCTTTATCTAGTGCAGGCTGAAATCTGGGCAGGGAACCTACAACCCTCAGCCCTTCAGCATCCAACCTGGGGTCCACCGGTCGTGTCACATTCAGATCGGTCACCTGCCCATCCTTGCCTACGGTGAATTCAACAAACACCGTCCCTTGGATTCCCGCATCCTTGGCGATGGGAGGGTATTTCGTGTTCATGCTGACATAGCGTATGATTTCAAGCTGCGTGCACTGGTAATTCGCTTCTGGATCCTGGTCGTTGCAGGTACTCCACGCTGGCATCATCGTCAATTTGACCCTCGAGCAGGAAGGCAACGCTAGACACAAACTCAATAAAAGAAGTACCCTGAAAGACATTGGCAAGAATTGATTCCCACGAGGATAGGCAGGAAAATCCACCCACCCAAAGACGATGGGCAACCTGCTGATCGCCGACATGATGATCTGGACCTGCGCCATCGAACCCATCGTCCTGCGAGGTGCATCACCAAGACGGTGCCCTCAATAGCCTACCCCAGGATGGTTTTGGTGCGGTTGATGAGGCGGTGGGTGGTGGCGCACCAGGTGCCGAAATCGTGGGCGAGCGGAAACCCGTTCTGGATCCTCTTGAAGATGGCGACTTTGACCCCGTCGGGCAGGTCCTCGCCCAGCGTGAATTCGATGCCCTGCCGCAGCAGGCTGTAGTCCCTCGCGACGAGGGTTCGGCCCTGCTCGAGGCGGGCATTGACCTCACTGAACGATTGGCCTCGCAGAAATACTCTCATGATGTGGAAATGGGGGCTCCAAGCAAACCACAAACGGCCCGAAAACCCAGTGAAATCAAGGCAACCAGCACCCTCGACACCCACAAGCAAGTAGGTTAAAACCTGCCGGCTGCCGCACAGCACACGCCGCTCGCTAACGACCGCTTCTGCCCCATTCTGCGCACGCTCGTTGAACGAGCCGCTCGCCAGAAGCCGAGTCCCTCGTGCTGCGCGTGCAGAAGCTCGCCGGCCAGCGCGGCGAGGACGCTGTCGCCCACGAGATGGCCATGATGAAGGTCTACTGCTACGAGGTCGCCGGGCGCATGCACTCCGCCGGCAAGGAAGCCCTCCTAGCCTTCGCCGCCGGCGACGAATTGAAGGGCATGCTGATGGGCCTGAAGCGCTCCACCAAGACGGAGCCCTTCAACACCACCGCTGCCCGGCAAGAAGTCGCGGTGAAGCTGATTGAGGAGGGGAAGTATTGTTGGTGATTGGGAGCTGACATAACGGCCTGCGCGCGAGCGTGCGGCCATCGAAAAACCCGGCCTGAGCCGGGTTTTTCATCGCAGAAAAGGCCTTCTAACCGCTCAACCTCAGCTTCTTAACAAGCCCGAAGAGCCATGAAGTAAATTTGCAACCCCCACACTCTGCGCCCAGTGATCAAATGGTTCCTACGTCTCACTCTTGTGCTTGCCCCGTTATCGGCCAGCTGGGCACAGTCATGCGATGATGGCGACGTTCCTGAAACATTGGTCGTTTGCAGCGAAGGAACCAACAGCTACAATTGGACGGCATGGTTCAACGAAACCGGTGGTCCCTTTGCCACTGAAGCCACTTGGACAGATCCAGATGGCAATGAAGTCGCGCTCACGGCGGGCTCTGCTTTCAGCCCACCACAACCCGTATTGTCAGGCGATTGGGAATTAGAAGTGGCACTAACCGGTGGGAATGATACTTGCACATACACCGTCGAGCTGATCACCGCCACCTCACCTGATGCCGCCTTCAACGTAGTCCAACAAAACATCTGCGGCGACCAAGGCATTCAATTCGACCTGGACAATGTTGACCCTGCTCTTGATTATTTCTGGACCTTCGGGGATGGTGCTACATCCATGCAACCACAGCCAACCCACGCTTACTTTCTAGATGGAGGAGGCAGTCAAAATGTCAACGTCACCTTGACCACGACGAACGAAGAGGGTTGCAGTGCCACCGCGAGCGAGACCATCACCGTACTGGAAGTACCGAATCCAGGTCTTGGCAGCTTGGATCCCCTCTGCGTTCCCGAAGTAGACAGCGAACCTTACCCACTTCTCCCTTCGGACTTCAACCCAACCTTTAATCCCGTCAATGGAATAACGAGCATCACCATCGACTGGGGCAACGGAAGCGACACAGTCATCACCGAGATCCTACCTTCCAGCGATGGGGGATACATTGGCACTACCTACTCCAATTTCGGATACTACAATGTCACAGTCACCGCAACAGCCGCTAATGGGTGTGCTTCTGTTTATTCAGACTCTCTCTTTGTAGGTAACAATCCCCAAATTGGAGCTGCCAATCCAGGCAATACTGTCGGCTTATGCAGCCCTTTTGAGTTAGGGTTCCCCATTTTCAATTTTGAAAACAATGCACCAGAAACGATGTATCTGCTCGATTTCGGGGATGGCTCATCAGAATGGGTCACCCATGATTTTCTTGTTTCTCCCGATTTTCCAGACTCTGTTTTTCACTCGTACAATGAAAGCAGCTGTGGCAACGAGTACTCCCCCAACAACAACACCACTTATTCCAATGCACTGGCCTTCACGATTGAAGCGGTAAATGACTGTTTCAGTTCTTCGAATACTGTTGGCCCCATTACCCTTCACGCCTCTCCTGACCCACAGCTGACCGGCCCCTCTGATATCTGCGTCGATTTCACGGGACATTATTCTGCTTCGGACTTTGGACAGGTGGTAACATTGAATGATTGCAACCCGAGCAATGTCGAATGGAATGTGCAAGCTTTAAATGGGCAACAGAACACATCACCCAGTTTCGGATTCGACAGCATTTGGTCCTTGAGCTTTCCTGAGCCTGGCGAATACAACGTGATATTTAACGCAATGCACACTTCTTGCGGGACGGAGACAACAGCAATGACGGTGTGCGTGTATCCCGAGCTACAAGCGGTGGGCCAGGTTTCACCGTTGGGCGGATGCGCTCCGCTTTTGGTGGACCTCGAAGACTTGACGGGAGACCCTGTCCTATGCGGGGACCCTACGACGACATGGACCATCAGTGGGCCAGGTGGAGTGAGTTGGCTGACCGGTGGTCCGAATGATGTGAATTCTTCCATTGAACTCACCCAGCCCGGCTCGCACATCGTCGAATTGAAAGTGGGCATCCCGAATAAGGATGCCTGTCCTGCCAGTACGATCTCCTGGAGCATCGATGTGTTAGCCCCACCGCCGGCCAACATCGATGTCACGCCCATCGCCTGCGAAGGAGAGAACGTTATAGGCGAATACCTGACCTTTCCAACCACCTTCACTCCGGTAGACACCTGGGAATGGACCCTCGATGGCATGACCCAAGGCAGCGCTCAAAATGACATCAACCTGGGTGCACTGTCGTCTGGAAGCCACTCCCTCATAGGAACAGCCTCTAACCTCTGCGGCTCCGCCGCGGACCAAGTCACCTTCAACGTGGAAGCTGCACCCATAATCAACTTCAACTTGACTGCGCCCTCAGCCTGCGCTGGAACCGATGTCGACATCACCGCAACGGGAACAGGAGGCGCCACCTTCCAATGGACAACCAGCCCCTATTTTGTCGAGACTCCTCTGGGGTCCTTGGTGACCGTGAATGCCTTGACCACAACCACCATTGAGGTCACTGCAACGGGAGCAAATGGCTGCGTCAGCTCCGACGATCTAGATGTGGTCTACACCCCTCTTCCTGAGGCAGGTGTCACCTTGCCTGCAGCGCCATGTCCTGGACAATCCGTCACCATCAACGGCACTGCCACCGGAGGAACACTGCCGTACTCCAGCTTCAACTGGTCCGGCGACTTGAGCGCTTCGAACCAACCTTACGTGGATTGGACGGCGCCTCCCAATGCCGTTACACTGTCGTCGATCCTGACCGTGGAGGACGCCCTCGGCTGCATCGACAGTATCCCGGTCAGCCTCACATCGCTCAATAACCCCACCGTGGAGGCCGGCGATCCCCTCAACCTCTGCGACAACGGGACATACACCACGCCCCTAATCGGTTACAGTCCTGGACTGACAGATGGCGGAAACGGTGTCTGGAGCGGAGCAGGACTCACCGGAGTGGACGGGTTTACCACCGATGGAGCTGGCCCTTCGGTGCTCACTTACACCTTCACGGATTTGAATGGGTGCACTGCGGAAGACGAGCTCACCATCAACGTCGCCCCCTTCATCGAGGTCAATCCAGGTTTGCCCACTGAAGTTTGCCAGGGGGATGCGTCCTTCACCATACCGGGCTTTTCTCCTGCAACGGCTACATGGACAGGGACCGGTGTTGCCACTGATGGCGCGCTTGACCCCAACCTCACGCCAAACACCTATACCCTCACTCTTGAAAACGGCGTCGGAAGTTGCTTGTCCAGCGCCACCAGCACCTTTACTATCCATCCGCTCCCTACTCCAACCATCACAGCTCCATCGGCTGTTTGTGAAGGTGACATGTTCAATGTAACACTCGCTGAGCCTAACGCACCGGACCTTTTCTGGACCGATGACCCCAGCTTAGAGCTGACGAGGACAGCGCTGGCTGGAAACACGCCCATCACGCTTGAGGGTGCAGCCATTACAGCGGAAGGCTGCGAAGCGACCGTTTCTGCAACCGTTGAGGTCAACCTGTTGCCCACCATCACCATCCCTGATCAGGGCATCCTGTGCAACCTGCCCATCGAGACGACGTTGACGGGTGCCACTCCGGCGGGGGGCACATGGGCTGGGGCTGGCATTCAAGATGGCAGCCTCGGCACCTTCATCCCATTCGAGGTTGGAACCGGCACGGTGAACCTCACCTACACCTTCCAAGACGCCAACGCCTGCACAAACACAGACACGACCACAGTGACCATCGACGACCCCGTCGAAGCGGAAGCCGGGAACGACATCGCCATCTGTGATGAGGACAGCTCCTTTGCCCTAGATGGTTTCACCCCAGTAACAGGTGGCACCTGGTCGAGTCCCACCGTCAATGTGGATGCCGCAGGCAATGTCGATGCCGGGCCATTGGTCCCGGACGTTTACATCCTCAACTATACCTATGGCACAGGCACTTGTCAGAATACTGACTCAAGGACACTGACGGTCCACGATCGGCCGGTCATCAGCCTCACCTCCTCCACCCCAGCCCTTTGTGAAGGAGACGACTTTCTCTTCACTGGCATCATTTCCGGTGGGCTGCCACCCTATACCTACACTTGGACTGGTGCCACCCAAGTCAGCTCGGAACCAGCCAGCGCGACCGCATCCGCTGCGGCCCTGAATCCGGGAACCCTGACCATTGCACTGACCGTGACGGACGACAGGGGCTGCACGGAATCCACCACCCTAGACGTCACAGTATGGGCACTCCCAGCAGTAGACGCCGGAAGTGACCTCATCCTTTGCAACCAGGCCATCCCCGAAATCCTGACCAGCTTCACCCCCATAGGTGGCACGTGGTCCGGGGCAGGCATCATGGATGCCGAACTCGGCGAATTCCTGCCTTCCGCTGCCGGTACCGGGAGTACCACAGTGACTTACACCTACCTCGATGGAAACGGCTGCAGCAACAGCGACAACATTGACATCGAAATCCAATTGCCCCTCGTGGCCGATGCAGGGCCAGACCTGACCTTGTGCGACAACGACTTCCCCATTGAACTCAACGGAATTCCTGCCGCTGGCAGCAGCTGGTCAGCAACGTCTGCTGGCTCCGAGATTGGCCTGGTTGACAATACCACTGGAACGGTTTCTCCAACAAACCTCCCTCCGGGCAACCACACCTTCCTCATCGCATACGGCACTGGCACGTGCTACACCTCAGATGAGATGGAAATCACCATTCAGACCTTGCCCACAGTAACTGTGAACGGACCCGACACGTTTTGCGCCAATTTGGGAACGGTTGACCTGTCCACCGCCACCCCAACCGGAGGCACTTGGTACGGTACGGGCATTGTGGACCCTGAAGCGGGCACCTTCTTGAGTGGAATCGCACCGGGTGACTATGCCCCGGCTTATTGGTACGAAGACCCCACTTCCGGATGCCGAGACACCGTGGACCACGCCGTCACTGTTCACCCCGTTCCCGTGGCGAGCTTTGAGCACGACACTTTGGGCTGCTCCAACTTGGACCTGCCCCTCACCAACCTCAGCACCGGAAACAACAGTCAAGATTGGGACTTCGGCGGGCTGGCATCCTCTGCAGATTTCGACCCCGAATACACCTTCCCTGGAGACGGCACCTATGTCATCACCCTGCAGGCCGCCAATGCATTTGGGTGCGTCGATGTGGCCACCAGCAGTGTAGACATCACCCACCCTCCTGTAGCTGATCTGGTGCTCACCCCGGACTCGGGTTGCGCTCCTGTAGACGTGGAATTTGCCAACTTGAGCGATGCCCCTTTCGGCAGCTACCTGTGGACTGTGAATGGCGACGAGTACAACCAAGAAGCCCCTCCTGAGCTCAGCTTTCCGCAGGGAGACAGTGTCTTGAATTACAGTGTCAGTTTGTTGGCCTCCAACCTGTGCGGTTCAGATGCCGTCAGCGATGCCATTTTCGTTTACCCTACACCGGTTATGGTGTTTGCCTTTGAAGAAGACACGGTGTGCTCTCCTTTCGAGATGAACATCATGAATGCGTCGGTGGGCCTGCCCGACAATGTGACTTGGGATTTTGGAGACGGCACAGGCTATGCCGGGGCAGACCCGCCCGACCACTGGTACGCGGTGGACACTGTGGCGCAAGTCTTCACCGTAACCCTGATTGGACAGAACCAATGCGGTGCCGATACCACCACTGGTGATGTACTGGTGGTCCCCAACCAGGTGGAAGCCTTTTTCACCCTGAGCACGCCCGATGGCTGCGCGCCATTTGCGCTCACCGTGGAGGACTTCAGCAGCTCCACCACCGAGGTGAGCTATGCCTTTGACAACGGTGATTTTGCGGCCACACCGGTGGCTTCGACCACTTATTTAAATCCTGGCACCTACACCGTCACGCAATTCGTGACCAATGGATGCAGTTACGACACCTTGATCCTACCGGTGGTGGTGCACCCTGTTCCCGAGGTGTCCCTTTCGGTGTCTGAATCGAGTGGCTGCGAGGGATCCGATTTCACTTTTGTAAGCATCACGGATATCCCCGGCAACGCGGATTGGAATTGGGGGGATGGCAACGTGGGATCGGGCCTGACCGCCACGCACCAATACGACACCCCCGGCACCTTCACAGCAACCTTTGCCACGGAAGCTCCCCTCACCGGATGCTCTGCCCAGGAGAGTATCGATATCCAGGTATTTGCCAATCCTGTGGCGGCCATCGCGATAGACGACGGACTGGGCTGTGCGCCATTGACCGTGACATTCACCAACACCTCGTCTGGCGGGCAGTTCCAAACGTGGGATTTTGGCGATGGAAGCGAACCCGGTTTCCAAAGTGGTCCTTCCCATGTGTTTGCAAATGGAGGCACTGAGCCCGTGCAGTACACGGTCACCCTGGTCGCTGAGAGTCCGCAGCTTTGCGCAGACAGCACCAGCATTGTGGTCACGGTTCTCCCCACGCCCCAGGCCGCGTTTGCCTTGGCGGGCATCGAAAGCTGCACTTTCCCTGTCGACATTGTCCCCGAAAACCAAAGTACAGGCTCCATCAACCACAGCTGGTCGGTGAATGGAAACGTCCCTGCCACCGGACTGCAACCCATCTTCACCGCGGACGCCGTAGGCTCCTATGCCGTAGAGCTCACCGCCGCCAACAGCTACGGATGCGAGGACACGGCCGAAGGCGAATTCACCGTGCACCTGGCCCCCACCGCCAACCTGAACGCCAACCCCCGCATAGGTTGCAACCCGCTTTCGGTGGACTTTCAAGACCTGAGCTCGTACAGCCAGTCCACTTCCTTGTTTATCGATGGCATTTATGATGGCCCGCTGCCCATTGAGGGACTGTTGATCGATCAGGTGGGTACTTTTGAATCTCACATTGTGGCCACGAGTCCAGAAGGGTGCACCGACACCCTCTTCCTCGCCGAGGATTTTACGGTTCATCCCGTTCCCTTTGCAGATTTCACTTTCGATCCGCTCACCACTGCTCCGGAGAACACCTCTTTCCAATTCACCAACGAAAGCAACACCGCTTTTGCCACCAATTGGACTTTTGGTGACGGCAATGGCAGCTTTATTCCCGACCCCTTGCACCGTTATGACGAACCCGGTGAGTATACTGTGGCCCTGTCGGTTCAAAACGAGTTCGGCTGCTCTGACTTAACGGCAGAACTGCTGGTGATCGACGACAAAATCACTGTGTTCGTGCCCAACGCCTTTACCCCGGCAAGCGATGGCATTGGCGACGGCATCAACGACGCTTTTAAACCATACATCCGAGGGGTCAATCTCATTCAGAAATACACCTTCCAAATATTTGACCGCTGGGGCACACTGATTTTTGAGACCAACGATTATGACGAGTATTGGAAGGGCGATGTGCTCAGAAGCAGCGGAGATAACTTTGACTACTTCGCCCAAAACGACGTCTACAATTGGAAGGTCACCCTCATCCTGAGCGGTGAAGAAGCGGACGACTTGGTTGGAACCTCCAACCCATTCTGCAACGGACCCCGCCAATTCTGCGGCCACGTGACGCTCATCCGTTGAGCTTCGGAAAGCTGGATGAAAGCACCGGCTTCATTCTAAGGACATCGTGAAGTTGTCAGTTGGCCGATTCGATCACATCCATCGAGCCCGAAATGATTTCTACCATCCCTGTGACTTGGATGACGGCCCCAACGGCAGCGAGCTCAAGCATCACAGGGGCCAATGCAACGCCTACTAGGGTTCCTATGACCACTTTAATAGCACCCTTGCTCTTTTTGACGACCCCCTGACGAAACAAATCAACTTCCATCACATTGGATGAAGACATCCGCACTTCGGCTTCAGTAGTCCCTGCGGAGTTTCGGTCAATGGGCATTACCTCATCACCAATCACACCGCCAGATTGAATGCACACATTCAATTCTCTTGATACATCGGCGTAACTCAATTCAATCTCAATCTTCGCGTTGCGCAAAGCTTTTTTCTCCGCACGGTCATCTGCTGCTGCGAGCTTTTGCTCCAGCACATCGTATTCCTTTTCGAGTGCCAACTGCTTCTCTGCAAGAAAAGAGCAGTCCTGTGCGTGCAGGGAAAAGACCGTGAAACCGAGGGTAAGAAGAAGGAAGCGCATACGTTCAAAGTAATACCCATCAGAGCACACCCAATGGCAATGCGTACAATTCATGAACTTAGCCGTACATGGAATTTCTGACCGGACATAAGTTGAATGCCGCCATCGAAGACGTGATTCGAACGGCAGAGGTGGAATTGCTCATTGTTTCTCCCTACATCAAGTTGCATGAGCGCTATAAAGAGGCCCTCAAGACGCTGCGTGACAAACCAGAGGTAAGGGTGACGTTGCTCTTTGGAAAAGCCCACGGCGACAAAACAGTCACGTTCCATAAAGATTCAATTGCATTCTTTAAGTCGCTGCCCAACATCGAAATCGCACACCGGAAAAACCTGCACGCCAAGTTCTACGCCAACGAGAAGAGCTCGGTCATGACCTCGATGAACCTTTACGCGTACAGCCAAGACGTGAACATCGAAACCGGATACAGCGTGGATTATTACGACAGTAAAAATCAAGCAGTAGACGCGCAAAAAGATGCCCAAGAACATTTCTATACCATCTTCGAGGGTGCCGATGCGATGTTCGACAAAGAGGCCCAGTTCGAGTCGCGTCTTTTGGGGCTGAGCAAAAAGTACACGGGCTCTGAAGTCACCTTGGATGTCTTGGACGAGACTGGAAACCCCAGTGATGGGGAGCCAGCCACCGTGAAACGTAAACCAAGGGCAAGGCGAGAGCGCAGCGCTCCTCCGCCTCTGGATGCCCAAACCGTGATGCCCATCAAGAAGGCGGGTTCGAAAGCAAAAGACGGATACTGCATTGCTACTGCTGAACCCATCCCATTGAACGTAGCGAGGCCCATGGCTTACCCAGCTTACAAGGCATGGATGTCAGAAACTTCGGGCGACCCCAAGGCGCCGATGAAGTACTGCCATTTCAGTGGCGAAGCGACAGGAGGCAAAACCACCGTGGAACGCCCGATCGCGAGGGAGAACTGGAAGGCCGCTCAAGCGGCACTTGCGGTGAAAGATTGAGGGGGGACTCCTGAATATCTAAAAACCCATCAAGCCTCAAAATGGCAAGTCGTCGGCGTCTTCTGGCGCGGTCGGGGGCGATGGCGAATCGCCTGCAGGGGAAGCCGAGTTGAAAGCCTCATTGGGATCGGCAATAGAATCCTGGCATTTGCTGCAAGGCTTGAAGTTGAGTTGCTCCAACAACTTACCCTGAAACTCCAAGTCTGGATTGAAAGACACCATATACCACTGCTTGAGCATGTGTATCAAAG
>CAJQJX010000068.1 GCA_905478795.1 uncultured Flavobacteriales bacterium | reverse complement strand
CACTTTGGCTATTTTTGCCGTCCGCAAAAGTGGGTCATTGACCCGTAGATGCGTGCAGGGTTTTCCACCGGGAATCCCGAAGCTTATCAAGAATCAACCAGGATACGACCTCCATGGCCGAAAACAACCCCTCCGGCGCCCCACAAGATCTCTCGGGCCAAACGGAACAGTTCATTGAGAACAACAGCCGCAACATTGTCATGGCCATTGGTGCCGTGGCCGTCCTCATTCTCGGAGTTGTAGGATATGGCAAGCTTGTCACAGAACCCGCAGAACAAGAAGCGAGTCAAGATGCATGGCGTGCCGAGCAATACTTCATGATGGACAGTGTAGACCTTGCCCTGAACGGCGACGGCCTCTACCCCGGCCTCTACGACATCATTGAAGAGCATGCCGGAACCACTCCAGCAGCCCGTGCTCAATACGAATTGGGAACGATTCTTCGGGGACAAGGTGATTATGCGGGTGCCATCGAGGCATTTGGCAACGCCAACCTCAAGGACGACGTACTCTCTGTTATTGCACAAATCAACATTGGCGACTGCGAAGTTGAGTTGGGCAATTACAGCGGTGCCTCCAGTGCTTTTGGCAATGCTGTCAGCGGCGCCAAAGGATCCATTGGTGAGGAATACCTCGCTCCCATCGCTCTGTACAAAGGAGCATTGGTGGACATTGAACTCGGCAACAACGGTGCAGCCCAAGACAAGCTAAACAGCATTGTCCAGGAGTACTCCACCTCTAACGTCAAAGCGACTGCCGAAGGGTTGGCCGCTTCCATTTCCCGTTAATCGCGGGCACACACAATGGCCACCGAAGGGCACGACCTGTCCGCCTATGACGCGAAAAGCCTGAGCCATTGTCAGACTTTCCGCATAGGTGTGGCCGTTTCTGAATGGAACGAAGACATCACACACGCTTTGCGAGACGGTGCCTTGGCAGTGCTCAAAGAGGCCGGTGTTGCAGAAGTCTTGGTTCACAGCGTACCTGGAAGTTTCGAACTCCCGCTGGCCAGCCAATGGCTCCTGAATCACGCCTCATGTGACGCCGTGATTGCCATTGGCAGTGTGATCCGGGGCGAGACCGCTCACTTTGATTTTGTGTGTCAATCCACCGCCCAAGGCACGCTCAGGGCAGGATTGGACAGCGACAAGCCTGTCATTTTTTGCGTCCTTACCGACGACAACATGGAGCAGTCTCGTGCCCGCGCAGGAGGAAAGCATGGCAACAAAGGGGTTGAAGCTGCCGTCGCCGCACTCAAAATGGTCCGCTTGCGCAAAGCGCTCACAGGAACAGGAAATTGGGGCATCGGACTTTGAACAGCACTGCCCTGCGCCATCCACTCATACTCCCCCTTTTTGCAGGACTTGTTCTGCGAATGGCAGCCGCCATTTATGGAGGTGGTTATTTGATGCACGACGATCACTTTTTGGTGGTCGAAGTGGCAGCGAGTTGGGCAGATGGTGAAGACTACAACAACTGGCTTCCTTGGAATCAAAAGGGATCCCCCAAAGCCCATCCGGCCAACTTCGCCTATGCCGGGAGCCAATACCTGCTCTTCAAACTCTTTCAGCTGACAGGTCCAAACACCCCAAGCGATCAAGCTTTGGTACTTCGCCTCCTTCACGGGATCTACAGCTTGACCATTGTTGTCTTGGGATACCTGCTGGCGCGGTCTTTGGCACCGGACCGTCCAAAAAACGCCGCAAGCGTCGCTTGGATTCTCGCGGCAAGCGGATTCTGGCCGCTGCTTTCGGTGCACCAATTGGTGGAGATGACCTGTATCCCCCCCCTGATGATGGGCCTGTGGGCACTGGTTCGCTCAGAACGCTTGCGTTGGCAGGACGTTCTTTTGGCAGGCATAGGAATCGGGATGGCCACCGGCCTGCGTTACCAATGCGGCATCATCGGCGTGGCCTTGGTCCCCGTCCTCATGGCACAGCGGCAATGGCGCGCCCTTTTGGGAGTGGGCATTGCTGCCCTGAGCACCTTCGCCTTGGTGCAGGCCCCAGACATCTTCATTTGGGGTGAACCCTTTGTACAGCTGAGGGGATACATTGACTACAATTCCACCCACGCTGGCAACTACCCCAAAGGCCATTGGTATCAGTACCTGCTGACCCTTTTGGGCTTGATGATTCCCCCGGCCAGCTTCATGCTCATCTGGGGGGCTTTTCACAGAGGCCGATCCGCTTCGGCCATCTGGTGGCGGGTCGTCATTCCCATCGGAGGGTTTCTCCTCTTTCACAGCGCCTACATCAACAAGCAGGAACGGTTCATCCTTCCCGCCGTGCCTGCACTGATTGTTGTCGGCTTCATCGGTTGGCAAATGTGGACCGAGCGCAGCGCCTGGTGGGGGCGCCACCGCAGGTTTGAAAACGGGCTTTGGGCCGCCTTCTGGGTCATCTCTACAGCGGTCCTGGCCGCAAGCCTCCCCTATTCAGGAAAACACAGTCGGGTCAAGGCCATGGAGTTCCTTCACGCCCAAGGAGCCCAAACTTTTGCCATGGTTCAAGTAGACAGTGGCTCCATGCCGCCGCAGTTCTACAGCGGCTCCTGGAATTCATACCACATCGACAACCGGAGAGAACAGCAACGCCCCCCACTCAAAGTCGCCAAGTCATGGTGTGCCAGCCCGCCAAGCTTCATCCTTTTCCAAGGTGACCGTCACCTTGGAGAAGCAGTGGGCCAATACAAAGCCGCCATGCCGGGGCTCCGTTATGTCACCACCATTGCGCCGAGTCGAACCGACCGTTTGATTCACACGCTCAACCCCCTCAATTCGGTAGAGCGCATCATGATCTATTCCACTGAAGAGGCCTTGCCCTGCCCATAACCATGTCTCACTTCGACCCCAGCGCCCTTCAATTTCTCGCGGACCTTGCCGCACACAACGACCGGGATTGGTTTTCCGAGCACCGCAAGACCTACGAGTCAAAAGTGCGCGAGCCTTTCAAGATGTTCGTAGCAGATGTGATCCAAGCTTGTGCAGAGCGAGAACCGGAATTTGCCGAATTGGAGCCCAAGCATTGCATCTTTAGAATCAACCGGGATACGCGCTTTTCCAAAGACAAGCAGCCATACAAGACCCACCTCTCCGCTGGCATTTCTCCAGGAGGAAAAAAGAGCGGTGACCCGGGATTGTATGTTCATTTTGATGCAGAACGGCTCATGGTAGGCGGAGGCGCTTATTGGGTAGAAAAAGACGATTTGTATGTCCTACGCGAGCACATTGCGGCCCAACCTGAACGGTTCAACCAGCTGCTCGCAGCGTCGCCATTCCGCAGCAGATATGGCGGGCTTCAAGGAGAGCGCAACGTGCGCATCCCCAAAGAATTCAGAGCCGCTGCAGAAATTTGCCCCCACATATTGAACAAGCAGTTCTTCTACATGGCAGCGCTTCCCGTTCAACATGTGACTTCACCGGCCTTCCTCAACACGGTCATGGATCACTTTGATGCGGCTTCAGCAGTACGCCAATTCCTCAGAGCGGGTCTGCAGGGAGGATGATGGCTAACTTGGCGCCCGCCATGAAAGCATCGATTTACCTCCGCCTGTTCTCCTTTTGTCTGGTCTTTGTCTCCTGCAGCGCCCTGGCGCAATTCCCGGGATGGCAACAAGCCGTTGATTACACCATGGACATTACGGTGGATGCCCCGCGCCACCAGTACTCCGGCACCATGGACGTGACCTACACGAACAACAGCCCCGACGCCCTCGACCGGATTCCCTTTCACCTCTTCTTCAATGCTTTCCAACCCGAGAGCATGATGGATGTGCGCAGCCGCAACATTGCCGACCCCGATCGCAGGGTGGGTGACCGCATTGTGGGCCTTCCAGAAGACGAACAGGGCTGGATCAAGGTCAATGTCGCCCGTGTAGGCAAGACTGACGCTGCCTTTGCGTCCTCGGGCACCATTGGGTGGTTGACCCTCCCAAAAGCACTGGCGCCTGGAAAAAAGACAAAAGTGCACCTTGAATGGGACGCCCAAGTGCCCCGTCAGGTGCGCCGTTCAGGTTGGATGAACGCCCAAGGCGTTGAGTTTAGCATGACACAATGGTATCCCAAGGTGTGCGAATACGACCACCACGGTTGGCACACCAATCCATACATAGGACGGGAGTTTCACGGCGTCTGGGGTGATTTTGATGTGACCATTCACATGGACGCCGCCTACATGATTGGGGGTACTGGAGTGCTCCAAAACCCCGACGAATGCGGCCATGGATACAGCGATGCAGACACACCCGCAGAAGGCGTCATTGATTGGCGTTTCGTCGCCGAAGATGTCCATGACTTCGCTTGGGCAGCCGATCCTGATTTCGTGCACGACGTCCTCGAAGCTTCAGATGGCACCACCATGCACTTTATCCGTCAAGCCGACACCTCCTACGGTGCTTGGGAAGAATTGCCGGCCATCGCCGAACGCGCATTGCTCTATTATTCTGACCGCGTAGGGGCTTACCCCTGGCCACAGTACACCGTCATCGAAGGGGGTGATGGGGGCATGGAATATCCCATGTGCACACTGGTTCGCGGAAACCGCAAGCTGCGCAGCTTGGTCGGTGTGACGGCCCATGAAATGGCACACGCATGGTTTCAAGGCATCATCGCCACCAATGAAAGCCTCCACGAATGGATGGACGAAGGCTTTACCTCCTGGGTCGAATCAGAGTTCATGGCCGAGGAGTTCAATGAGTCTCGAGACCAGCCGCACTACTGGGCCTATGGAGGGTATTTGAACCTGGTTCGCGACGGCGCAGAAGAGCCATTGTCTACCCATGCCGACCACTATGTCACCAACCGAGCCTACGGGACGGCTGCGTACAGCAAAGGCGAGGTCTTGATGAACCAACTGGCCGCCATCATCGGCGACGAAGCCCGAGACGCCGGCATCAAACGGTACTTCAATGAATGGTCCTTTAGCCATCCTGGGCCGGTGGACTTCAAGCGTTGTATGGAGCGTGAAAGCGGCTTGGAATTGGACACCTACTTCCAATACATGCTCAACAGCACCCACCACGTAGACGTCGCGTTGACTGCAGTGCGCATTACCGCCGACAGCACTTACATCGAACTCGAGCGCGTGGGCAAATTGCCCTTGCCTGTGGATGTGCGCATTACCACTGCTGCTGGCGAAGTGATGGACCACCACATTCCACAAGTCGTGACCCAAGGACACCGGCCCTTGGCCGATGGTGAACAGCTGCAAGCGCCCTGGCCTTGGACCCACCCCACCTACACTTTGGCCCTGCCGGTTTCATCTCCAGGATGTACCGTGGAAGTTGACCCCCGGCGTTTGACCGCCGATGCCGACCGCAACAACAACACCGCCTCCTTTGGCCAAGGCCTCATCCAAGAATGGCGCGCTGGCAATGCTGAACGTCCCTGATCATGTTTGAAACCCAACTCAATGAGCGGGGCTGGCGTTGGCCCATCACCGCACTCATTCTGGTCGCCTTCTTGGGCACTCTTGGTCCCATCGTCATCGATTTGGAGCAAGGTTTACCCTTGAGTTTGCAATCGCTTTTGGTCTGCTGGCTCCCCCTCATGTTGGGCTGGCGCGCGGGCGTCAGCGGTGTGCTGGCCTACCTCGCCATCGGCATTGCGGGAGTGCCCGTTTTTGCCGGATACAACAGCGGTTTGGAAGCCCTATCGGGGCCGACAGGGGGCTACTTGATGGGAATGCCTGTGGCCGCCCTTGTCCTGGGCGCCATGGGAGAAGGAACACTTGCAGACGCCTCTGACCGCGAACGGTATTTGCGCGTTGCCTTTGGAATGGTGCTGGGACACATTGTCATTTTGGGCATGGGCATCCCCTGGCAAATGAAGTTCGCACCGGACCTTGATGTGCGCGCCCTCCTTGAGCGGCTATGGCGACCACTTTTGCTCAAATCCACCTTGGGATTGCTGTTGTCGGTCATCGCCATACGCGCCACCGCAACACGGGCTTAATTTGCTCCCATGAACCTGTACCACCACTCGGGGCGCTTTTCTGGCCTCTTGATCGCCGCTGCCATGATGTTGGGAGGCTGTGCTGATCAAGCCACGCCCAACGATTCTACCCCTCCCAGTGCCAAAGCCCAACGCATTGCCGCCATGAAACAAGTCACCGACCAGCACAGCTTTGCCCGTCCAAATGAAGCCCGGATTACCCACTTGAATTGGAACGCCCGCATCGATTTCGATGCACGCACCATCTCCGGCACAGCGACTTATGACATCGAAACTGCTGCCGATGCGCAACGCATTGTCTTTGACACCCACGAACTCACCATCGAAAATGTGACTGTAGACGGGCAGCCTTCCGAGTTTTCGCTCGGTGATGCCCAGCCTTTCCTTGGCCGCCCATTGAGCGTGCCCATTGGCGCAGACGTTCAGAAAGTCGCCATTCAATACACCTCGGATCCTGGGGCCGATGCCCTGCTATGGGTGGAGGCACAAGGCGACAAGGCCCCGTTCCTCTTTACACAAAGTCAGGCCATCCTAGCCCGCACCTGGATTCCTGTTCAGGACAGTCCCGGAATCCGCTTCTCCTATGATGCAGACGTTGAAGTTCCCGCAGGGCTGATGGCTTTGATGAGCGCCGAAAACCCCACTGCGATGAATCCCGATGGCCGCTACTCCTTTAAAATGGAGCAGCCCATTCCGGCTTACCTGCTCGCATTGGCCGCTGGCCAAGTGGAGTACCGTGATGTGGGCGAGCGCTGTGCCGTTTACGCCGTGCCCGAACTGATCGATGCCGCTGCCTACGAGTTCGGCGAAATGGAGCAGTTGCTCCTCGCCGCAGAAGAACTCTACGGCACCTACGCTTGGGACCGTTACGACCTGTTGATTCTCCCTGCAGCCTTCCCTTTTGGTGGCATGGAAAACCCCAGGCTCACGTTTGCCACCCCCACCATCATTGCAGGAGACCGTTCACTTGTCGCGCTTGTCGCCCACGAACTGGCCCACTCTTGGAGTGGCAACCTGGTGACCAATGCGACTTGGGACGACTTCTGGCTGAACGAAGGGTTCACCGTCTACTTTGAGCAGCGCATCATGGAAGCCGTTTACGGAAGGGAAACCAGCGAAATGCTGGCCACACTCAGCTATCAAGGCCTGGTTGATGAGGTCGACGCCATCAGCGACCTCAACCCCGACGACACCCATCTCAAACTGCACCTCGCCGGTCGGAATCCTGACGATGGCATGACCGCCATCGCTTACGACAAGGGCTACTTCTTCTTGCGATTAATGGAAGAAACAGTCGGACGAGAGCGCTTTGACGGCTGGCTCAAAAACTACTTTGAGGCTTACGCTTTCAAAGGCATGGACACCGAGCGCTTCGTAGACTACCTCAACAGCACGCTGCTGGCCGATGAACAGGACAAAGCCGCAGTCCGCATTGAGGATTGGATATACGGCCCCGGACTTCCAGACAACTGCCCTGCTGTATCCAGCCCACGCATCGAGAAGGTCGACGCCACACTCACCGCTTGGGAAGCGGGAACGTTGGCCACCGACGAGCTGCCTTGGGAAGACTGGATCTATCAAGAACGGTACCGCTTCCTGTCCAACCTCGCCGACAATACCACCGCCGAGCGCATGGCTGAACTCGACGCTGCCTGGGGCATCGGTGCGACAGGGAACAACGAAGTTCTTTTTGCTTGGATGGAGCAGGCTGTGCGCAGCCATTACAGCCCCACTTACCCGCGGATGGAACAATTCCTCATCGAGGTAGGACGCCGCAAATTCTTGACCCCCCTTTACCGCGCCATGAAGGAAACCGATCAAATGGACATGGCACGAGACATCTACGGAAAGGCCAGAGGCGGTTACCACGCTGTGGCCACCGGAACCATGGATGAATTGCTCGATTGGAAATAAGCCGCTCTTCGAGAAACAACACGCCACAAAAAAGGCCGCCTTGAGGGCGGCCTTTTTTTATGCAGGACAACAGCGTTGCCCGCGCAATCAGATTATCGGGTCAAGTTGATGAAACCCTTGATCTCCCGTTTCTCATTGGTGGACTCAGAGTACAGCACCACCCGATAAGCGAACACGCCATCTTGAGCGAAATACCATTGCTCAGGCAGCATCTCATCGTCAGACTGACCAATCCAACCGGCCTCCGGGTCGGTCGTCTCGAACACCAATTGACCCCAGCGGTTGAAAACGGTCATCTCAAACCGGTCAGGATCGATGTCAGATCCGTACACCGCCCAAATGTCATTGAAGCCATCGTTGTTGGGCGTGAAACTGTTGGGGATGAAAACGTTGAAGAAGTCAAAAATTTCAACCTCTCGTGTCACGGCTGACTGGCATCCGTTGGTATCGATGACCGTCAGGGTTACAGGATATATGCCGCCATTGCCCAAGGGGAAGGTGTAGGTCGGGTCGGGCTCAAAACTCACCGCTTCGAGGTTGCCCGGAATAAAGGACCAATTCCAACTGACCACATTGGGTGAAACACTGGAGTTAAAATCGATACGGGTATCCGGTGCCGTTGTTGGCTGCGGGCCGGCATCGAATCCAACGCTTGGCGGCGTGAAAATCTGAATGTAGTTGTCTACGATCTCTGTATTCACGCATCCTGTGGTGGTGATCACCGTCACGGAGACATCAAAAACACCGGGTTCTGCATACGTGTGTATGGGGCCTGCACTGGCACTTGTTCCATCGTCTCCAAAGTCCCAGAACTGACTGTCCACCAATGGAGCAGGCAGGTCATGGGCGAACACCAAATTCTGCGGAACGCAGCCGCGGGTGGTATCCGCTGCCAGGTGCAAATCAAAAGGCTGCTCCACTTCTACTTCCATGCAAGCCGTGGCCGCTGGGGTAGAACACGCTTCGGTCACCGTGACACAAAAGTCCCCGGTAACTGGAGGTACGAACTGAGATTGGTCTTCCTCTCCGGCCGCATAGGTGACTCCTCCGTAGGAAAACTCGTAAGCATATCCATTGCCCTCGCCTCCGGTAACATTGATGGCAGACAGCAAGACCTCATCGCCCAAGCATATCAAATCATCGGCATCAATGTCTACGGTAAAGCCATCGTATATGCCCACTGTGACCGACCCCGGCTCTGTGATACATCCTGCACCATCAACCCCTTGAACATCATAAACAGTGGTGCCCTCTGGCCCCACCAAAATAGATGGCCCCTGGGCTACAAGGTCTCCGTTTACAGTCCAGTTGAAGCCATATGGCCCTCCAAAATCAGCTTCTGCTGTCAATGTCGCCACCCCGTCAATGCAGATGACCACATCCTCACTGACCGTTATGCCCGGTGGTTCTGGATCCGCTAAATCAAAGTCCGTTGAATATGAACATCCTGTCTGGTCGGACACCTCGAGGGTATATATGCCCGCGCTCAGGTTGTCAAACACCTGAAGTCCTCCTCCGTAACTCAACTGCTCAAGAACACCGGTTACATTGCTCAACACCACATCCCAAGGGCCATCTGCAGCGGGCTCATTGATGGTGATGCTGATCTCTCCATCTGTAATCAAGCAAGTCGGATCTGAATAGTTTGTAGAGTACTCGAATCCGGGAACAACCATCACTGTATCTGTAGTTGCACAGTTGTCTAAGCCTATAGGCTCTACAAAGACAACGTATTCGGTAGGTGTTCCATCAAAGTCATTCACCGTAGGCTGCGAGCTGTTCGGGTTCAACAGGTTTTCTGCAGGTTCCCAATTCCAAACAAACCCACATGCGTCCAGGCCACAACCTATACACCAACTGACCTCTTCATAGAAGGTGCTGGCGGCGCAACTGACGCTTCCATCAGAAGTAAACAGAACAGTCAAACAACCATCTGCATTTGTCGCAGTCACAGAAGTCTCTGGGTAATCACCAGTCAAATCCACCAACAATGGTGCAGAAACGTCTGGTCCATCAAACACCTGGATGTGGTCAAAGAAACCCTCAATCTGACCATCGTAGAAAAGAATATTCATCAAGGTTCCATCACCGGGGTTGTCCGGACAATAGTTCCAAGTCGTGTTCTCATTGTTGTCGTAGCAATACACTTCGGTGCCCTGACTGGCGCCACAGGGAGATGGGCCTCCACCAACGAAAGCACCCTGTAGCTCAACAGGGTCTCCGCAGAACACTTGATCAGGACCTGCAGTAATGCTGTTTTCTGGCCCCTCCACCACTTCGATGGTCAAGGTTGTATCGAACGTACAATTGAAGTTATTGGTAACGGTAAACGTGTAATCATAGAACCCTGGATTGTCCAGAACGATGTCACAGTAATTCGCATCAAAATCTTGGTCTACAATGCCTGGCCCCGTCCAAAACGAGCTGTCGGCACTCAAACCAATGGTCGGTGTAAAGGTGGTCACTCCTGGAATCAACGCTGGATTCAGGTTCAATCCCCATTCGAAAATGTAGCCATTGTCAATGGCCAAGTTGTCCAAAACAGAGAAGGTCCAGGTCCCATTCAATGGACACCCCACAAAATCACAGAGATTCCCTTCAGAGGCGTACAGTCCTGGATTGGCAATGTTGTTGTTCTCGGCATTGCCTGCATTGTCAGTATACGTCGTCTGCGTCCAGTTCGTGTTGTCGTTGATATTGGTCGGGATATCGGGGTTTGGAGACCAACCATAATCATAGCCTGTTCCAGGAGTGTTGGAACCATCATCAACTGCTTCACCCAAAAAGCATCCACCCCCGCCATTGGGGTAGCTCATGAGCGCTACGGTAGTGCCATTCGGACATGAAATCGTCAAGTCCAAGTCCCCCATGTAGCTGTGCTCCATGTTGACCGTGACCGAAAGCAAGTCGTCACAGTCATCGAGCGTGGCGCCGTCTTCAAAAAAGTCAAAGTTTAATTCACTGGAATAACTGAATCCAGCACCGTCGGCCAAATAAGTTTCACCAGCCACCACCTGTGGAGGCAAGGCTGTCCATGTCACACTCTGTACAGGATTTCCATCTACAAATGCAGGACTTCCAGCACATACCGGCGTACTCTGCACGCTGTTGAACAGTGGAATCGTACTCACCAAAACCTGCAATGGTTGCAGGTTCAAAGAGACACAACCGTTGTTGTCAATGACCGCCAAATTCACAACATACTCTCCTGGCTCAGAAAAACTGTGTGTCACGTTGGAGGCCGACGAGAGTGTATCAATGCTACCATCATCAAAGTTCCAGACCCAGCTATCCAAACTGAATCCCACCTCTGCAGAAGAACCCGCGTCTCCAAACGTCACCGGTTCGTTCAGACAAACGCCCACAGACATGGAGTCCGGATTCGACAACACCGGATCCAAAATGCCACTGGCTGCGGAAGGAGTCGCGCAAGGTGTCGTACACAGTATGTTGGCCTCCCATCCGGGTGAAAGTGTGTTGGCCGGACCATTGTCCTGAAACACAAAAGTCAAGCAACCTGTTGGGTTGTTTACAGTGGCCGTTACTGGCAATCCTTGCAAGGAATTGCCTGTGTAGCTGCCCATGGAGGGAGAGCCCGCATCTGGACCATCAAAAATATTGAGGTAATCACTGTTATTGCCGTTGGGATTGGTCTGCAAGCCAAAGGCAACGAACTCCACCGAAACCGCATCGCCGGGATTGTCTGGACAAATGGTATAGGTAAAGTTCTCGTCTGGATAAGGATTTCCTGTACCGTCCGCTCCATTGCCAGCATCCACAAAAACTCCAGAACAAGTCTCAGCTGTTTCGTTGGCTATAATGAACACCTGCCCCATTGCGGTGGTACACCCCAATAGCGTCAGAAGCACTGTAACAACAACAGAAAATTTAATCATATCGTCTTGGTAGATGAATCAAAGATGGAACCAATAAGCGGAACTAAACGTTGCATAAGAAGGGAATCTTCTGCACGAGTAAAAGACCAAAACTAGCCGCGCAATGAAAGCCTGTCATTCGACCAGGACTTCATCAGAAAAATAAGAGGGACCGTCCTTCTGATTGACAACCACTGACCAGGAATACGCCTGCCCGGAACTGGCCACAGTGCCATCGGGCAACTTCCCATCCCATGGAGCTGCGACTGTGGTGGTATACACCACTTGTCCTTGACCATCTTCTATTCGGAAGACAAAAGGCATTTCCAATTGAGCCACCCCTCTTGGCATAAACGTGTCGTAGCGTCCGTCCCCATTAGGACTAAAGCGACCAGATCCTCCAATGCCAAATCGGTTGCCCACCTCAATGGTATGGCTGGCAACAGATTGACACCCATGCGATGAACTCGCCACCAACTGAACCACGTGCTCCCCAACCCTGTCCAAGTCAAAGGCCACGGCCGTGCCTACTTGGGTGGTCTCACCGTCTACGACCCATGTGCAGGATGCCGCATTTTTACTCGCATTCAGCATGGTGACCTCTGGGGTACGCATACTCGACTCTGGAACTTTCCAAGTAAACTCCGCCTCAGGGTTGGCGTGAATCGTCACCAGGTTCTCAATGGTCCTGGTTCGAATGAATCCATCGCTTACCCGCGTGACGCTCAACGTAATATCATAAGTACCCGGTGCTCTAAAGACATGCTGTGGACTGGGCTCATTGCTGAATTGACCGTCTCCAAAATTCCACAGGACCCGCACATTGTCACGTGGCTTTGCCATGCGGAACCCAATCTCCGTACCTACACAGGCATCTTTGATATCCACTCCAAATGCCGCGAGTTTTTCCACGGGCAAGTCTGCCCATTCTTCGGACGCAATGTCCTCTGGAACCTTTCCGGATACATCGCCTGACGAAGGCCCGTTGGAGGGGGGGACGTTTGACCCCATTTCCTCCAATTCATCGTCAACCGATGCAGAGGCTTCGGTTTCGCCAGCGGCGTTCGCATCTGATTCTATCTGGTCATCAACGGCCGTCGACTTTGCCGCGACCGCTTCCCCTTCGATGCGCCACACCTCATGGGTTTCCGCCACATCTTCCTCGAACCACTCCAACGGCTCAATGGCCTCACCATCGGCAAGTTCCGACTCCATCAATATGGGGTTTTCCGAAACGTCCGGGTCTTGGGGTGAAGGGGCTGAGAACCATAAAGCGCTTCCAACCAAAGCTGCGCCAGCAGCCGGGCCTATGATCCAGCGCCATGATGCCGCCGCTGCGCCTCCCGCTGCGCCACCGGCCATTGCAGACTGCATGGTCAACCAACTGGGAGCCACCAAACCTGGGGCCTTCTCCAATGCAGAACGCATGCCTTGCTCAAAGCTGCCCCCAGCAGCCCCTCGCTTCTTTTCTTCTTCTCGGTCCGTACTCACTGTTTCCTCAATTTCTCTCGCAACAACTCTCTTAAGTTGCGGCGCGCTTTCGCGTAATTCGACTTGGACGTCCCCTCTGAGATCTTCAACTGCTCACTGATTTCTCTGTGCGCATAGCCTTCGATCGCATACAAGTTGAACACCGCCCTATACATGGGGGTCAACTGCTCCATTGCTTCCAAGATGTCCTGATGATCCAATGCGGCCCACTCCGGTTCAGATTGCTCGAGCTCCTTTGCAGACAAAACATCCAACATTTCCTCACTCTCTCCCACAAACTGCAGTTGCTTAGAGGAACGCAATGCATCGATGGACATATTGACCATGATGCGCCGCATCCACCCTTCAAATGATCCTCGAAAAGTGTATCCTCCAATGTTGTGGAACACCTTCAAAAAACCATCCTGCAGCACGTCCAACGCTTCTTGTTCGCCAGGTATGTATCGGCGTATGGCCAGCAACATCTTCCCTGCAAACGTCTCATAAATCAACCTTTGGCCTTCCGATTCTCCTGCTTGGGCAGATTTTACCCAAGCCCGAAGAGTTTCGGGGTCCGGAAGGTTGGACGGAGAAATGACGAATCGTTCCACGATTGGTTGCCCCGGCATGGGTCACTTTCACAAAAAAGAATACCACTTACCGGTTTGGCTCAATATCGAAAGATGCAACGACTCTTTCGCGGGTGCATCGTTGTAGTTTCGCACCATGCGCGTTGTAGTAGGCCTATCAGGTGGTGTGGACAGCAGCGTGGCCGCGTTGCAACTGCAGCGAGAGGGCCACGATGTCATCGGCATTTTTATGCGCAATTGGGTCGACGACTCCGTCACCCTTGACAACGCCTGTCCTTGGGTGGACGATGCCAACGACGCCCTCCTTGTGGCCCAGCATTTGGGCATCCCTTTCCAAGTCATCGACCTTTCGAATGCTTACCGCGAGCGGATTGTAGACCACATGTTTGCCGAGTACGCAGCGGGCAGAACGCCCAACCCCGACGTGTTGTGCAACCGCGAAATCAAATTCGACCTCTTTCGCAATGCCGCCCATCAACTGGGTGCAGATGCCGTGGCAACCGGCCACTATTGCCGGCGCGCCACGACGCCCGAGGGGCGGCACCAATTGCTGGCAGGGCGAGACCCCAATAAAGACCAGAGCTACTTTCTGTGTCAAGTCACTTCCGAACAACTTTCCGACGCGCTGTTCCCCATTGGTGAACTGGAAAAGCCTGAGGTCAGGCGCATTGCTTCAGAAGCAAAGCTGCCCACCGCACAGAAAAAAGACAGCCAAGGCCTTTGTTTCGTCGGAAAGGTGAAGCTGCCCGAATTCCTGCAACAGCAGCTCGAGGTAGAGCATGGCCCCATCATTGAGATCCCCTCAGAAGGCGTCAAATCCGGGAAGCACCCCTGGGATGGGCCCACCTTTGATATGGGCCAAGGCAGAGAGGTTGGCACACATCCTGGAGCGCATTTCTTCACCATTGGACAGCGGCGCGGCTTGAACGTAGGAGGCCATGTTGAGCCCCTGTTTGTCATAGGAAAGGACATGTCCCGCAATGCTCTGTTTGTCGGTGAATCCGACCGCCATCCGGGACTGTACCGCAAAGGCCTCGCCATGACCGCATCCAATGTGCACTGGATTCGACCTGACCGAGCGCCTGAAGCTGTGATGGACAGCATGCGGGTAAAGGCACGTTTTCGTTACCGCCAACCCTTGCAAGATGCCGAGCTGACCAAAACGGATTTTGGTTACACCTTGGTGTTTGATGAGCCACAATCGGGCATTGCCCCCGGACAGTTTGCCGCTTGGCACGACATGGAGACTGGCGAAGAAGTTTTGGGCAGCGGCGTCATTGCCTAAAGCCTACTCTGCCCCCTTTCAGAGGGTATCCTTGAGCGAGTAGACGTTTCTGCTGGACGCATTGCGCGTGACCAACTCGCCCAAAAACCCGGCGAGAAACAACTGCAATCCCATCACCATGCAGCACAAGGCAATGTAGAAGGCACTGATATCGGCAATGTTCTTTGCCGGTAATGCTGAATACAGCGCCCACAATTTGTAGCCTCCAATGCCTGCAAAAAGTGCAAAGCCTCCGGCAAACATCAAAGTACCCAGCACGCCAAAAAGGTGCATGGGCTTGTTTCCGAACCTGCCCAAGAATGAGATGGTGAGCAGGTCCAAGAAACCATTTACAAAGCGCTCAAGGCCAAACTTGGTGGTGCCATACTTGCGGGCTTGGTGCTGAACCACCTGCTCACCGATCTTGGAAAAGCCGGCTTGTTTGGCCAAAACAGGAATGTACCGGTGCATTTCTCCATTGACCTCCACCGCCTGAACAACTTCCCTGCGGTATGCTTTGAGGCCGCAATTGAAATCGTGCAAGTGAATCCCACTTACCCGGCGGGTCGCCCAATTGTACAATTTGGTCGGCACTGTCTTGGTAATGGGGTCGTGTCGCTTCTTTTTCCAACCGCTGATCAAATCGAACCCCTCCTCCACAATCCTGCGCTCCAATTCTAGAATCTCGTCCGGACTGTCCTGCAAATCGGCATCCATGGTGATCACCACCTTGCCGCGCACCACTTTAAAGCCCGTATGCAAGGCTGCACTTTTCCCTTGATTCCGGGCAAAACTGACCCCTACAACCTTATCACCGTATTGCTCCTTAAGGGATTGCACCACCTTCCATGAACCGTCAGAAGAGCCGTCGTCCACAAACACCACCTCATAGTGACGGTTGGGAAGGACCCTGTGAATCCATGCCATGAGTTCGGGCAAGCTCTCTTCTTCGTTAAAGAGCGGGACCACAATGCTCAAATCGCATTCAGGACGGGCAGAGGTTGTCAGTTGATCGGTGTCCATAGGGCTCCTGCAAGATAAAGGTCAGCCGCGGAAGCCCCCTCCATCTCGGGGCTTTCTTCTGAGAATAAGGGATACAATGGCCGCCACAAAAGCAAGCCAAATCAAGCTGGCACAGGCATCACCCAACTGCCCTGTTAGCGTCAGAGAATATCGGGTGGACTCCTCCACCATCTCAGCAATATCGGGCCATTCTATCATATTGAACGCCGCCATAGCTTCCTCTGCCTGTTGCACAACGAGCCCAACATAGGCATCGGCCAAATCCGGACGAATGACATGAAACAGCAAGAGCATGAAGGCGTTGTAGCCCAATCGAACCAAAAAACCAGCCAGCAAAGACAAACCAAAGGCACGTCCAAAACTGAGCATCCCTTCCTCCTTGCGGACGGTCAGCAAAACCATGACCATCACGGAAACCACCACGGTCAATACATAAGGCGTGCTCCAATGGCCAAGCAAAGCTTCGAAGCGGATCAAGTATGCCAACAAATACCCCATCAATACCAAACCGGCCCCGGCCGCACCATGCCCCAACAAGAATCCGGGAATAGCCGGACGCATCGTTAACATTTCAGTGACGTCTGTATCGTGCTTTAACATCCTTGTTCGAATCGGCCCCAATATCGACACCTCAGGCATACAATGGAACCATCACTGTCCTACCTTTGTCCACGGAGGGCAAGTCTCCCACGGCCAGCTCCCACTCAACCCCCCAGGGCCGGAAGGCAGCAAGGGTAAGTGGTCGTAGCGGTGCGATGGGAATCGCTTGCCCTCTCTTTTTTGCCATATTTCTGATATGCCAGACGCCTTCCTCCCGAACGCCAAAGTCGTCCTTGTTACCGGTGCCACGACTGGAATCGGAGCATCCATCGCACAGGTTCTTGCCGACGCAGGGCACCGCGTTTGGGGCACTGGACGGAAATCCGAGACCGTTCATCCTGCGCCAGGAATTCCCGGCAGCATCGCCCTCGATGTCACCAAACCCATCACCGTGGATGCAGCCATTTCCACCATTGTGACGGAAGAGGGATGCCTGAATGCCGTGGTAAACAATGCCGGTATTGGCATGATGGGCGCTATGGGTGACACCTCAGAAGAAGAGTTACTGACCGTTTACCACACCAATGTGGTCGGACTGCACACGGTGAGCAGGGCAGCCATTCCACATCTGATCGCCTCACAAGGACATTTGCTGCACGTGGGCAGTGTCGCTGGAGTGGTAGGCCTGCCCTTTCGCGGCGTCTACTGTTCGTCCAAAGCCGCAGTAGAGTTGATCGCCGAAGCCCAGAGCATGGAGCTCGCCCGCCACGGGGTGCGCGTCACCGTGCTGAGGCCGGGGGATTTCAAGACAGCCATCAATGCCAACCGACTCCGGGTGGCCCATCCCAATCACACGATCAACCCAGGTTTCGAAGCCGTTTGTGACGCGGTGAACGCAGAGGTTGCTCACGCGAAGGACCCCGCAGACATGGGCAAGGCCGTCCTCAAATTGTTGGACCAAAAGAAACCCCCGCTGTACATCACAGTGGCACCTCCCCTTCAACGGCTGGCCATCCGCCTGAAACGCATACTTCCAGACCGGTTTTTTGAAGCTTTGATTGCCCGGCGCTATCCCTTGCGCTGAATCGCGCATTTTTGTGGGACCATGTCCAGTCCTGCATTCCCACGCCCCATTCACAAAGTCTTGATCGCCAACCGGGGCGAAATTGCACTGCGCATCATGAGAACGGTCCGCTCCATGGGACTCCAGAGCGTAGCGGTATACTCAGATGTCGATGCGGACATGCCCTTTGCACGCTATGCTGACGAGGCCGTGCACATTGGGCCCGCCACTGCATCTGAATCCTACTTGATTCCCGAACGCATCATCCAAGCAGCCCAGGCTACAGGAGCGGATGCCATCCATCCCGGCTACGGATTTTTGAGCGAAAACGCCGCTTTCGCTCAAGCGGTGGAGGATGCGGGCATGGCCTTCATTGGTCCCCGTCCTGATAGCATCCAAACCATGGGCGACAAACTCTCTGCCAAAGCGGCAGTGGCAGCACAGAACGTCCCGCTCGTGCCCGGCTCCGATGGCGAAGTAACGGACCTCGATGAAGCGGAGCGCCTGGCCGCTGAAATCGGTTTTCCTGTCATGGTAAAAGCCAGCGCTGGCGGCGGTGGAAAAGGCATGCGCGTCGTGCACGACCCGGCCCAACTGCGCAGCGAAACAGAGCGCGCCATGAGCGAGGCCACCAGCGCATTCGGCAATGGCGCCGTCTTTTTGGAACGGTTTGTCACCGAACCCCGCCACATCGAAATTCAAGTCCTCTGCGACGCCCACGGCAATGGTGTGCACCTTTTTGAACGGGAATGCAGCATTCAGCGCCGCCATCAAAAGGTGGTCGAAGAAGCGCCCAGCGCATTGCTGGACGATGCCCTGCGCCAACGGATGGGACAGTGTGCATTGGATTGCGCCGCCGCTTGCGGATACGTGGGGGCCGGCACGGTGGAATTTTTGGTCGATGCCAACCGCGACTTCTTCTTCCTTGAGATGAACACCCGTCTGCAAGTGGAGCATCCCGTCACGGAGATGATCACTGGGGTGGATCTGGTCGAAGAACAAATCCGCATCGCCAAGGGGGAAACATTGAGGTTGACCCAAGAAGCGCTCAAGATTCAAGGCCACGCCATTGAATTGCGGGTATACGCCGAAGACGTGCCCTCTGGATTCTTGCCATCAACAGGCACCTTGGCCGCCCACATTGCCCCCGAAGGTCCTGGGATTCGGGTCGATGCAGGCGTGGAGACCGGGGACGAGATCTCCATTTACTACGACCCCATGATTGCGAAACTCTGTGCCCACGGCATGGACCGTCAACAAGCCTTAGAAAGGCTGCGCAGGGCGATCGATGAATACGTCATCCAAGGCGTAGAAACCACCCTCGATTTCGGACGTTTTGTGCTCGACCACCCCGCTTTTGTTTCAGGAAAATTCGATACGGGTTTTGTAGGCGCGCACTTTGACGCCGAGCGTTTTGCATCCTACAATGAAGCCCGCCAAGCCCCGCTGGACTGGTCCGCCGTCACCGCCGTTTTGGATTCGGCGGGTCAACAACCGTCCAACTCTAGCGCCTCGAGCCCATCACAACCTGCACCGGCTTCAGGATGGCGTGGCCGATATGAGGATTGACACGGCAACTTTTTTGCACGTTTTACGTTCAAAGGAGGCGATGTCCCTGCAAACCACATGTGCTTGCCTCTTCCTGTCCGTGCTGTTTTGTGCGGTCATGTTGCCCGGGTATGCGCTGGCGCAGACGGACAGCTTGCCGCCTCTGGTTCACTTGGATGAAGCCGTCATCCTGCCTGGTCCAAGCATCCCCATTGAACACCGCACTCAGCCGGGTTCAAAACGGTACAGCCGTCTTGAGAAAAGGGTCATAAAAGTCTGGCCTTACGCTGTTTATGCAGGCCTAGCTATGGATAGCCTTGAAGCGGAACTTCAAGGAATACCCCATTCAAAAGAGCGGAAAGCGATCATTCAAGCAAGAGAAGATGCACTCAAGCTGCGTTTCGAAGGAGAGCTGCGCCGACTAACTGTGCGTGAAGGTGTCATACTGATTCGCCTCATTGACCGACAGGCCAACCAAACAACTTTTGGTGTGGTTCAAGAACTCAAAGGCCGCCTCAGCGCATTTATGTGGCAAGGACTTGCGCGGCTCTTCGGTCACGACCTCAAAAGCGAATACGATGCTTCGGGCGAAGATGCAGCCATCGAACACATCATCCATGCTCACCGTTTGGAAGGCCATTCCGGGCCTCCTTGGGCATTGAGCCAAGAGCGCTGATTTCGAACCGCACCCCCCAACTTCCCAACAACGACCAAGAACTCCTGTCACCCGCCGTGCTCAAGCTATCTTCGCAGAGCATGGAGAAGGCGTTCATCTTGTATGACCTCGAAGCCACGTGCTGGCGGACAAGCCGTCCGAAGCGAGTGGAAATTATTGAGGTAGGAGCTGTCAAGGTCAATGCAGACCTTGAAATCGTCTCGGAGTACTGTGCGTTTGTGAGGCCTTCGGTGCATCCCGTCATCAGCAAATTCTGTACCTCCCTCACCTCCATTCGGCAATCCGACATTGACTTTGCGCCACAATTCGACGAAGTCATGGAAGACTACGAAGACTGGATGGGCGTCGGCAAAGCCGACGTGATTCCCATGAGCTGGGGGGACTTTGACAAGCGTCAGTTGATCACCGATGCCGCCCTGCACAACATGCAGTTGGATTGGCTCGATGCCCACGTTTGCTTCCAGAAGCACTTTGGCAAATGGAAGAAGTCCCAAAACCAGGTGGGCCTGAAAAAAGCCCTTGAGGAAGAAGGGATCAATTGGTCTGGCACTGAACACAGGGCCATTGACGATGCCCGCAATATGGCCGAGCTGTTCTGTAAAGTAGCGGCCAACATTCCCAGCTTGAAACTCAGTTGATGGGCCAGACCCTGCACACCTTGCGGACCGCAGGAACAGTGGCCCGCCTCGAATGGCAACTTGAATGGCGCCAAGGCCACCAATTGGCTGCTGTCGGACTCTTTGCCATAGCCTCCGTTTATGTCGCCTTCCAGGCCTCTGACCAGCACACTGGCGCGGCCGCCTGGACTGCCATGCTGTGGCTGGTTCACTTGTTTAGTGGATTCACGGCCATTGGACGTCTGTTTGACCGTGAGCGGTCCAATGTGCGGCGATACCTGCAGTGGTCTGCGGAGCCGCTCGGGCTCATGTTGGGAAAGCTGTTTCATGCCGTGTTGACCACAACGGCCTTGACGGCCGTTGTACTCGGGGCCTTCCTTCTTTTCTTGGGGTGGCCTCAAGGCATCGAAAGCCCAGGAAAACCTGGCCTCTTGGTACTCGGCGCCTGGCTCGGCGGGCTGTCCATGACCACCACTTTGGTCTTTGTTTCCGCGGTCGCCTCACAGGTTCGCAATGGAAGCGGAGCACTGGCCGCCGTTTTGGGCCTCCCCTTGCTATTGCCCCAACTCATCCTCGCCACCCGCCTCACGCGCGGTGCTTTGTCCGACGAACCTTGGGTCATGCTGGTGGAATACCCCGTCTTTTTGGGGGCATTGGGCGCTGGAACAGCCACCATCGCATGTATTCTCTTCCCCTACATTTGGCGGGCATGAAAGGCAGTTGGAATTGGTTTTGGAAAGGCGGTAGCGTGCTGCTGTTGACCTATGTTGTTGTTCGAGGGTTTTGCACGCCGTTACAACCTGGCCTGGTATCCGCCACCCCATCCCAACTCTCGGTAGCGCCCCAAGTCGTGGACCTCGTAGCCGTGGGCCAGCCCTTTGCGACCTCAGAAGACCTTCCGGCATCTTTCGATGTGGTATTGCGCAGTGGGGATCAGCTGATCCGCACTGATGTCGTCGCCATCACACCGCACAGCGTGCGCATTCAAATCGATGTCCCGCCCACGATGCCCTCCCGTGCGCTGGACGCTTACCTCTTTACTCCGGCATCTGGCACCCTTTTCTTGGGCAATGCCTGCTTTGTTGAGGACGCTGCCAAAGGCGATGTCCCCCCTGAATTTAGCGCCTCAGCCCCAGATCCTCAGGAGCCAGACTTGGGCTTCAGCTTTCCCTATCAGCCCAACATCATGGAGAGCATCCGCAATTTGCTGTGGCATGTTCCAATGTGGTTTGCCATGTTCTTCATCATGGGCCTCGGCTTTGTAGCCTCACTGGCCCAATTGCGCACAGACAGTATCGGCTGGGACATGCGGGCTGAAGCTGCTGTCAAAACAGGACTTGTATTCGGGCTGCTTGGCCTGGCCACCGGATCGCTTTGGGCCCGCTGGACATGGGGGGCTTGGTGGGTGTCCGACCCTCAGCTCAATGGCGCTTTGGTCACTGTACTCCTGTATTCCGGCTACCTCGTGTTGAGGTCCGCCATGGGCGACGACGACAGGGTGGGCAGACTCGCAGCGGTTTACAACGTTTTTGCTTTCGTGATGCTGGTTATCCTGCTCATGGTCCTCCCCCGCTACACAGAAAGCCTGCATCCTGGAAAGGATGGCAACCCCGGATTTAACAGCTATGACCTCGACAACAGCCTCAGGGCCGTGTTCTATCCAGCCGTGATCGGATGGGGGGCTTTATGCTATTGGATGTACACCTTGCGCTTGCGGATGAACCGCTGCGCCCATCACCTGTTGTCGCGTTAACCCCGAACAATGAATGCACTCCTCCTTTTGAACAGCCTTGAAGGTTTCTTCTTTGGAAGCGGAAAAGCCCACGTGGTCACGGGTGTCGCCTTGATCATTCTCGCTGGAATCGCCGTCTCATTGTGGCGCATGGACCGCCGACTCAGCCAACTCGAGAAGGAATCTCGTTCAGACAAGTCTTGAGTTTGTCGATCCAGAACACTTGAACATGAGCCGCTTCAACATCGTCGTCATCTTACTGGTCGCCGTCCTACTCGGTGCCTTGTTCAGCGTATTTACCCAGAACAGCGAATCCGTTGTGTTTGCGCGCGCCTTCGCCGAGCCGGGGATCGAGTTCAAGGTTTCGGGTACGTTGGACAGAGAACACCCTGTCCAATACGATCCTGAAAAAGCAGTGGCAGAGACACGCTTTCACATGCGGGACAAGAATGGTCAAGTCCAAGAAGTCTTGCTGAAAGAATCCAAGCCAACGGGACTCGAGCAAAGCGAGTCCATCGACCTCTACGGAAAAGTGGAAAACGGCCGGTTCATTGCCACCGATATGCTCATGAAGTGTCCCAGCAAGTACAACGAGGACAGCCACAGTTTGGCGGAAGCCACCCCCGAAGCCAACTAACCAACGGAGACCCTCACCACAGTGGACATCGCCTACACCGGAGAATGGACCTGGGCCGCCTCATTGGGCCGCCTTTTGCTCGCATTGGCTTTTGCCGGTGGCATCGCCGCGACCATCGGTTACACCAAAGCCGTTCGCAACAACGACGAGCACTGGCTCAAACTCGGCCGCTGGGGCTTCCGCTTTCAAGCCACAGGGCTCTTTGCGGCCAGCGCATTGATGTTCCTGCTGATCTTCAGCCACCGGTATGAGTTCCAGTACATCTGGAAACACCTCAATGACGCCATGTCATTTGGCCTGGTCATCGCCAGTTTTTGGGGAGGCCAAGAAGGAGGATTCCTGCTCTGGATGTGTTGGATGCTCGTCTTGGTCATCATCTTCCTCCGGCGAAGTCCAGGGGCTTTTGAAGCCCCCGTCATGGCCATCCATACAGGGGTTCTTACTGGCTTGAGTTCTATGTTGCTCGGCCTGTGGTTTGGGGACTTTCAATTCGGACTCGATCCGTTTCTATTGTTGCGAGAAGCCCCGCAAAATCACGGTTTGCCTTGGACTTTGAACGCCGACTACCTAAGGCTCATCCCACAGTTTGCGGATGGCCAGGGACTCAACCCACTGCTCCAGAATTACTGGATGGTAATCCACCCTCCCACTCTATTTCTAGGATTCGCCAGTACCCTGATGCCCTTTGCGCTTGCGCTCTCTGGCCTGTGGACCCAAGATCACCGCTCCTGGATGGGAAGGGCCATTCCTTGGGCATTCTTTGGCGTAGCTATTCTCGGGGCTGGCATCCTCATGGGCGGCGCTTGGGCATACGAAGCACTCAGTTTTGGAGGGTTCTGGGCTTGGGATCCAGTAGAGAACAGCTCACTGGTGCCCTGGCTCGTTCTGGTCGCCGGAGCGCACCTGTTGCTGATCAACAAAGCCAAACCTGGCACCGCCATCACCGCCACCTATTTAATGATCGCTTTGGGCTTTTTGCTCGTGGTATACTCCACCTTCTTGACCAAGAGCGGCATTCTCGGTGACACCTCGGTACACAGTTTTGTAGACAGTGGGATTCTGCCCCAGCTCCTTGGGTTTTTGCTCGCTTGTTGCGCCCTTCTCTGTACCCTCATGTTGCCACCTGGAAGGGACCGGGTGGTCTTTGGCGGCCTTCAAGCTGTTTTGGCAGTGGGCATTGCGGTAGCCGACCCCGCACTGTGCACCCTTGGACTGCTCCTGGTCATGGCGCTTGCCGTCTTGCGCGGGCACCTCAAGAACCTGCCCCGCACGGACACCGAAAGCCCCATCTGGACGCGGGAGTTCTGGATGTTCGTAGGAGGCATGCTCATGTTCGCTTCTGCGGTGCACATCAGCTTCCAAACAAGCCTGCCCGTGTTCAATCACTTTCTGGAGCCCTTTAGCGGTTGGTTTGAGCGCCTGCATCAATCCACAGGCAGCGATCTGGCGCGCAAGTTGGCGGCCCACGATCTAGCCCCGGGTACAGACTTTGACGCGACCTATCACGCCATCCAAGTCCCCTTGGCCTTTCTTTTCATCAGCATCACCGCTTTCACGCAATACTTGCGGTACAAGAGCAACAGCGGAGCGGGCTTGTTTCTAAAGCTTCTGCGCAGCTTGCTGACCGCCTCAGTGCTGACCGCTATTGTCTCTTGGACCTACGGTTTTGAAGCTTGGGAAGCGCCCCGGGTAGCCCTGTTGTTTGCCTGCCTGTGGTCGGCGGGCGCCAATGCAGACTACATCTTCCAAGGACTCAAAGGGCAATGGGACCATGCAGGAGCCAGCATAGCCCACATCGGATTTGCGCTGGTCATTTTTGGATCTGTGTTGTCCAATGCGAAAAAGGACATCATCAGCCAAAACCGATTTGGTGATTTGGCGATGCTCAACGAGTCGCTGTCCAATGAGGAAGACCTGCTGCTGCTTCAAGGCGACACGGTCGCCCTGGGCCCCTATTACGTCTGCTACCAAGAGCGCAGGCAGGACGGGATTCACGCAAAATTTGCGGTAGAATATTTCGAAACCCTCCCTGCTTCCTATGCGACAGGACAGGTTGTTTCCAACGAAGGGTTCCTGTTTCAGTGCACGGAGGACCACACCGCTTCGCCCCGGTTCACCGAGGACCTTGAAGACCACTGGACTTTTGTACCCATCCCCAACGAAAGGCAGAAAACCCAATCTAAACCTTGGTCTGCAGGAAAACCAGGGCCCTATGCGTTCACCTTAGAACCACGCATTCAGCTCAATGAACAAATGGGCAATGCCCCGGAGCCGGACACCAAGCGATTCTGGAACCGCGACCTTTACACCCACATCAAATGGGGCCGCGTTTCGGAACCGGAAGCCGACGAAAACGGCTGGATGGATGGACGCAAGCACGACCTCATGAGGCGAGACAGCCTGGTGATCGGCAGGTCTATGTTGGCCCTGGACTCCATTTCAGCTGTGAAGCTCGAGGAGAAGCCCTCCTATGGGCTCTTGGACAAGGACCTCGCTGTTGCTGCCCATTTCAGGCTCGCGGGTGGTGGCGCTGACACCAACTTTGTGGCGTTGTACATCGTGCGAGACAGCCTGGTCATTCCGGACATGGTCACCCTCGAAAACCGCGGGGTCAAACTGCGGATTGACGGCTTCCGACCGGCAGAAGCCACCTTTGAAACCGTGGTGTGGGAAAACCTCTCCATTCGCAGGGACTTTATTGTGATGCAAGCCACTGTCTTTCCCCAGATCAACCTGCTGTGGTTGGGGTGTCTGATCATGACAAGTGGTGCCCTCATGGCCGTGCGCCAACGCAGGAAAACCCAACGTCTCCGACCATCCCGTCAGAAGGACTCATGATCCAAAGCGCACACGTCATAGGACAAGGGCGCTTGGGACGTCATTGGGCAGACCGACTGCTCGATTTGGGCGTCCGCACCCAACGTTGGGGACGGACACCCTCTGGAGATGTCCGGGACTTGAGCGAGTGGCAACACCACGTGGAGGCCGACGCTGTGTTCATTGCCGTTCCGGACGGCGCCATTGCCCCAGTCGCCCAGCAGATTGCTCCCGGACTCAAACCGGGCACATTGATCGCCCACCATGCCGGGGCCGTTCCCTTGAGCGCTTTGCCCGTACCGCCGCAAGACCGCGCTGTCATGTGGCCCCCGATGACCTTCGTAACGGGACAAACCCCAGACTGGAGTACCATGCCCTTGGCAGTAGAAACGGAAAACCCTGTCTGGTTTGAATGGGCCCAGCAATTGACCCCTTTGGCATTCTCCCTCACGTCGGAATCCCGCAGCGCCCTGCACCTGGGTGCTGTTCTTTCCGGCAACCTCACGGCCGCTTGGCTCGGAACCGTCGAAACCTATCTAGAAAAGCACAGCCTTTCATTGGACATGCTCGCTCCCCTTGTACTGGAAAGCGTCGCCAACGCGCTCAAAGGACAGGCACTCAGTACAGTCTCTGGACCTGCCGTTCGGAACGACAGGGACACCCTCAACCAGCAAGCCGAAGTCCTCACGCACGCCACACAAGAGCAGTCGGACCTCGCCACTTTGCACCGCATTCTGACCAACCGCATCTTGCACCACCATGGACACAACCTCCTCCCACCCTTTCAAGCAAAGGCTTCAGCAGATTGAAGCTTTTGTGTTTGACAACGACGGTGTTTTTACCAATGGAACCGTCTTTTTGATGCCTGGAGGAGAGCAAGTGCGCACCGCCAGTACCCGGGACGGTTACGCTGTTCAGCACGCCGCCAAATGCGGCATGAAGCTGGCCATGATTTCTGGTGGGCGCAGTGAAGAGGTAGTGAGGCGCATGAATGGACTGGGCGTTACAGAGGTCATCATGGGGGCCGCCGAAAAACTGGGTGAGTTTGAATCGCTTTGCGAGCGCTGGGGAGTGAAACCCGAGCAGGTTTGCTACATGGGCGACGACATCCCGGACATTCCCGTCTTGAACGCAGCAGGCTTGGCTTGCTGTCCGCATGACGCCGTACCCGAGGTGCGCGCCGTTTCAGATTACGTGAGTCCCATTCCCGGAGGCGCTGGTTGTGTGAGGGATATCCTCGAACAGGCCATGAAAGTGAAAGGACTGTGGATGAATGACCGCGCACACGCGTGGTGAACCCTTAAGTTTGCCGCCCTATGGATCGCAATACCATTACTGGTTTCGTGCTGATTTTCGCGATGGTCATCGTGTATCAGCTGTATTTCGTGCCCGTCCCCGAAGTATCGGAGAACGCTGCCACCACCGCTGCGCCTGCGCCAGAGACACCTGAAGAGGTCATCGATCTGCCCAGCGCGGAGGCCGCCTTACTCGCAGACAGCACGTATGTGTCTCAAACATTACTGTTGGCATCTGCAGAACTTGAAGTCGAGATTTCTACGGATGGCGCCAATCTCGTCAAGGCGGAACTGAAGGACGGCTATTTGGATTATTGGAGCAAAGAGCCCATTCAACTGTGGACAGAGAACGGTTCGGATGTGAACTGGGTGTCGCGCGGAGAAGCCTCTTACAACCAACGGTTCGACGTGGAGACATCGACGCCAGAAAAAGTGGTCCTTACCGCCCGTGGCGACGGTCCATTGCGAAAACTCACCTACACCCTTGATGGCTACATCCTCAATGCGCAGGCACAGTTCAAAGACGCCCGAGGCGAAGTGGGCTTCCAATGGCAAGCCGATGGGCGCCACAACGAGAAAGGCCTGGAATGGGAGCGCCAACGCAGCAGCATCTACTACCGGGAGCAAGGCCACGGACGCGACTACCTCTATGAGGGACGAGACGACGAAGCAGAAATTGAAGATCCAGTCGAATGGGTGGCGTTCAAACAGAACTACTTCTCTGCCATCGTAGGCAGCGAAGCAGGCTTCAATTCGGGCAAACTCCGGAGCCTTCCACCGGTCAACGAAGAAGACACGACCATCAACATGAGGTTTGGCATGGACGTGACCCTGCCCACTTCGGACATCGACGGTCGGGAAATCGCTGCAGTGCAATTCTATTTTGGCCCCAATGATGTCAACGCCCTTGGCACCACGGGGTGGGGTGAAATTGGACGGGTCATTGACTTTGGATGGTGGATTTTCGGCTGGATCAACCGCAACATCATCTTCTGGGTGTATTCATTTTTGGCTCAGTACATCGGCTCCGCAGGACTCATTGTCCTGATGATGACCCTCCTGATCAAATCGGTCCTCTTCCCCATTACTTGGAAGAACTATGTGAGCTCGGCCAAAATGCGCCTTCTCAAACCGGATTTAGAAACCATCAACCAGAAGTATCCGGACCAAGAGGATGCCATGCAAAGGCAGCAGGAGACGATGAAGCTGTACCGAGACAGCGGAGTGAACCCCATCGCAGGCTGCATCCCACAGCTTATTCAAGCCCCCCTCCTCTATGCCATGTTCCGGTTCTTCCCGGCCAACATCGAGCTGCGCGGAAAATCCTTCTTGTGGGCCGATGACCTCGCCGCTTACGACAGCATCCTGAACCTGCCATTTGAAATCCCATTCTATGGGGCACACGTATCGGGATTCACCTTGCTGATGGCTGGCTCCATGTTCATCTACGCCAACCAAAACATGGCACAGCAGGCAGCGCCCACCCAACCTGGGATGCCAGATATGCGGATCATGATGCGCATCATGCCGCTGTTCATGTTGTTCTTCTTTAACCGCTACGCCAGTGGCTTGAGCCTGTATTACTTCATGGCCAATGTCGTGACCATCGGACAGGTCACCGCCGTCAAGAAATTCTTCATCAACGAGGATAAAATCCGGGAGAAGATTGAAGCCAATCAAGCGACACCGAAGGAGGAGAAGAAGAAAAGTGGGTTTGCACAGCGGCTCGAAGCCATGCAAAAGGAACAGCAGCAGCGGGCAGAAGACATGAAAAAGCAGCGCGATCAAACGCGCAAGTCCCGCAACCAAAAGCGCAAGAAGTGAAGCCCCCCTTCCACTGCGCCCAAGTCTGCACCGCTCTGGGCTTTTGGCGATGGGCATTCGTGCTGGTGTGCTGCACGGCATGTCATGGTCCAAAATCCTATTTGGCCGTCAAAGAAGGGCCCCTGCTCTCCTATTCCCGGTCCATGTGTTTTGGACCCTGTCCTGCCTTCTCACTCTCGGTTGAGGCCAATGGACAGGCACAATACACCGGCAGAGCAAACGTCGATTGGATTGGAGTGCACACCGGTCAGTGGTCTGAACCGAACCTGAGCGCCCTCGCTCAAATAGCGGCGGATCTCCGTTTGGACCAAAAAGCAGGCGTTTATGACAATCCGCTGGTCACAGACCTGCCCTCAAAAAGGTTGAGTTTTGGCGGTCATGAAGTTTTGGACCGCATCAATGGGCCAGACCTCGATCGCCTCTATGTCGCGCTCGACAGCCTGATTGAGGCTACAGCTTGGACTCCAGAAGCCAAACCTGAACACTAAGAACACCACCGAAACATTTCGCCTCCTATTTTCGCGCCGCATCGGTTCGAGACAATGGACAGGCGCAAACGACGAACAACATCATGAAGCAACGCATCTTTCTGCTGCTCTTCGCAGCCTTCCAACTCGCCGCAACCACAGCACGTGCCGACGAAGGCATGTGGCTCCTTCACATGCTCCAGCGCATCAATGAAGCGGAAATGCAGCAAATGGGATTGAACCTCTCCGCAGAGGACATCTATTCGCTCAACCAAGCCTGTCTCAAGGACGCGGTCATCACCCTAAACGGTGGAAGCTGTACGGCAGAGATCATCTCTGACCAAGGTCTTGTGCTCACCAACCACCACTGTGCCTATGGGGCCATCCAAGGATTCAGCACGGTGGAAGACGACATTTTGACCAATGGATTCTGGGCCATGTCACTGGACGAAGAGAAGCCCATTCCTGACTTTAGCGTCACCTTCTTGCAGCGCATCGAAGACGTGACAGAACGTGTTTTGGCCGACGTCACTTCCGATATGGACGACAGCGACCGCGAGGCCGCGATCCAGGCCGCAATAGGTCAAATCGAAGAGGAAGAGAAAGGCATCAGTCCCGATTTCCGCCCACAGATCAAGAGCTTCTACCACGGCAACGAGTTCTACCTCTTCGTGTACCGCGACTACAGCGATATCCGTCTCGTGGGCAACCCGCCTGAAAGCATCGGAAAATTTGGTGGCGACACCGACAACTGGATGTGGCCGCGCCACACCGGAGACTTCTCCTTGCTGCGCATCTATTCGGACGCTGACGGCAACCCCGCCGATTACAGCGAGGACAACATCCCTTACGCTCCAAAGCGCCACCTCAAGGTCAGCCTCGAAGGCGTCGACAATGGCGACTTCACCATGATCATGGGCTACCCCGGAAGCACGGACCGCTTCCTGAGCAGCCATGGTATCCAGCAGGCTTTGGATTTGTACAACCCCAGCGTTGTGGACGTGCGGGACCTCAAGCTTCAGACCATGAAGACCCACATGGATGCTGATCCAGCGGTCCGCATTCAGTACGCTGCGAAATATGCCCAAACCGCCAACTACTGGAAGTACTACATCGGACAGTCCAAGGGTTTGAAGGCGCTCGATGTATACGGCAAAAAGAAAGGGATCGAAGACGAGTTTACCGCATGGATAGGCAGCTCACCGGAGCTCAAGCAAGAGTATGGGGCCGCACTGGGCTTGCTCAAGACTTACTATGAGAACACCAACGCCACCGTCAAGGGACAAGTGTACTCCCTCGAGGCTGGCCTCATTGGTTGCGACCTGATGCTGTTCGCCTTCCGCGTAGGCATGGGCGCTCAAGGCCTCTTCAGCGAGGATGCGGATCGTGCCGCCGCCGCCGCTGCGAGTCTGCGTGGACGTGCTGCTGGATTCTTTAAGGATTACGACCAAGAAACTGACCGCGACCTCTTCGTTCAGCTCATGACCAAGTACATGGAGGACATTGACCAGGACCAACAGCCTGCATTCTTCGAGACGGTCCGTTCCAAGTACAAGGGAGATTTTGCACGTTATGCGGACAAGATGTACCCCAAGAGTTTCTTGACCGACCCCGAGCGGTTCGAAGCCTTTGTGGCCAACCCTGACCAAAAGGCCCTGGACAAGGACCTCGCTGTAGCAGCGGCCATGAGCCTCATTGAAACCTACCGCGGATACTTTGCATCCCCAGAACAAGGCAAGTACGACAAGGGCTACCGCCTGCTCACCGCTGGTCTTCGCGCCATGAATCCTGACAAGAAATGGTATCCCGACGCCAACTCAACCATGCGCTTGAGCTATGGAACCGTAGGCGACTACGATCCAGCAGACGCCGTGCATTACGACTTCGTGACCACTTCGGACGGAATCCTTCAGAAGAAGGACAACTCCAACCCAGAGTTTGTGGTCGACGGAACATTGGAAACGCTATTGCGTCAGCGCGACTTTGGCCGCTACGCCGATGAAGAAGGTGACCTCGTATTGTGCTTTATCTCCAACAACGACATCACAGGTGGAAACTCAGGCAGCCCTGTGCTCAATGGGAATGGCGACCTGATCGGTCTCGCATTTGATGGAAACTGGGAGGCCATGAGCGGCGACATCGCCTTTGAGCCAGAACTGCAGCGCACCATCAGCGTGGACATCCGCTACGTCATGTGGGTGATCGACAAGATGGCCGGCGCCCAGAATCTGATCGACGAAATCGACTTCGTCACCGCATCTCCAGATCCTATGAAAGAGCTTCCTAAAGACATGGCACGCCCCATCGAGGAAGTAGAAGGAGGCCGCTGATCGGCACATCCATACACCCTAACGAAAGCCCTGCCCTCACCGGCGGGGCTTTCTTTTTAGCCGTGCCGGCACCAGCTATACCACAGAAGAATCAGACGGCGTTGCGGCCTGCATTGACGATGCCAAACATGCTGCGCACCACCAACTTCTGGAGGGTCTCCGAGGCTGCGGGCGGTGTGCCTTGCCCATCAATCCACTGCAGCGCAGCCTGCTGAATCACGAGAAGCGGCAGAATGATAGACTCACGCAAATCGATGGACGCGGCAATGTCAGGAGAACGCTCCATCAAGGCAGACTGCCCTGTGATCGTGAGCAACAGGCGATGGGTCAGGTCAAACTCGTCCTTTACCGTTTGCCACAGCCCCCCAAAGTCGGGATGGTGTTGCAGATGGGCGGTCAAGTCAAAGTTGCACTTCCGCATGCTCTGCATGCTGTTTTCCACGAGGGCAGCAAACAGCGGTTGTTCGCGGTACAAGGCCGCCGCATCGTCCAACTTCCCCTCCTGTTCTAAAACCTGCAACGCCGTTCCGATACCAAAGAACCCCGGAACGTTCTGCTTCAGTTGACTCCAAGACCCCACAAAGGGTATCGCCCTGAGGTCGTCCAAAGTCAACGGACCCGACTTTTTGCGCCGCGTTGGACGGCTTGCAATGTTGGTTTCTCCGTAGTACTTCAGCGTGCCGTATGTCTGCAAATAATCCATGAACTCTGGCCGGGCCTTGAGCGCATTGTACTCGGCATAACTGCGCTCCGCCAAAAGGTTCATCAAGTTGCGCTGTTCCAGGGTCCACCTGGATTTCTCGGGGTCGATCAATCGGTGTTGTAAGCCCGCCGTAAACAGCAATTCCAAATTGTACCCTGCACTTTGGGGGGTTCCAAAATTGGAACTGATGGACTGGCCTTGAATGGTGGTTTGGACCTCTCGCGTTTCCACATCCGGACCGAGCGAAGCATAGAAACGGTGGGTATTGCCGCCGCCACGGGCTGGAGGACCTCCACGACCATCAAAGAACACAACTTCAACACCGGCTTCCGAGCAGGCTTGAGACACGGTCTCCTTGGCCTGGTGAATAGACCAATTCGCGCGCAGATATCCACCGTCCTTGGTGCCATCGCTAAAGCCCAACATCACGGTTTGACGGTCACCCCGCTGGGCAACATGGGCACGGTACGCCGGATCAGACAACAAAGTCCGCATCGCAGCTGGCGCAGCGGCCAGGTCATCGACCGTTTCAAAAAGCGGCACCAAATCCAAGGGCACCGTGTCCCCATCAAAAGTGGTCCGGGCCAAGGCATAGAGTCGCGCTACATCTGAGGCTCCCCGACAATTGCTGATGATGAATCGGTGACAGCCCTGGACTCCATTGGAGAACTGGATCTCTCGAATGGCGGCCATGACCTCAACAGCATCGCGCTCAACATCATCGGCCACATCAGCAGCATTACTCCGAGAGCGTGTCGCCATCAGGGACGGGACATCGTCTCCTTCAATGCCCATCGCCTCGGCTGCCCGCCGCAACACACGGCTGTCTTGCCGCACGTCCATCGACGCAAAGTGCTGACCAAAAATGGCCAAAGCCACGCGCAATCGCTGAATCTCAACCACATGCAATCCTCCGTAGTGCTGGCGCACGAGTTGCTCTACCTCACCGAGGTCGGACAAAGCCAATTCCACATCAAATCCAACGTCCTTGGACATCAGCGCCGCCTCAATCAGAGACTGTACGGTGTCCAACTTGCCTTGCACCCCTTTGAACGTAATGCGCCTGCGCAACGCCCTTAACTCTCTGCGGTAGCAGCGGAGCAACATCAAACGCAGCCGACTGGCCACGCGCAGCGTCGTCGCCGCATCCACAAACGGATTGCCGTCCCGGTCACCGCCCGGCCAAAAACCAATGTCAAACGCAGCAGCCACCTCCAGAGGATCCACATCTGCAGCGGCCCCCATCCGCATAACCAATGCGGGCAAGGCTGGATAAAACACATTCTCCAGATACCAACCTTGGCGCACCGCTTCATCATAAGGCGTAGGAGCTTGCTCTTGGAAAAACGGTGTCAGGCCAAGTTGATGCAACAAATCGCGCGCGCCCTCAAAATCTCCCAAACGCACCACTTCAGTCAGGTCCGTGATGATGCCCAAGGCAGAACCCGGATAAAACTGGGTGGGGTGCGCAGTCAGCACAATGCGCACGCGCTGGGCTTTCATGGCCTCCTTGAGTTCGTTCTGGAGATCCCGGCGTTCTATCCTTGGGAGCAGTCCAGTGAGTGATTCTGCCCCTTGCAAGTCGTTCAACCGCTCGTATCGGGCATCCTCCAGCGCATCCACCAACACCACTTGGCGCTCGATGTACTGAATAAAGCGGAACAACACGCCGATCTGGTCCTCTGAGGCAACGCCAGCTTGCTTGAAGTACCCCTCGACCACTTCCCGTGGGGAGTCTCCATTCGCCAAAGCCTTGCGACACGTCTCCTGGAAAAGCGGCACCTGCACACCAGTTCCACGGATTCCATCCAACGGAAGCGTCAAAAAAATGCTGTTGTAAACCTCGAAAGGGCGGGCAACGGCCGCGGTGTAGGGCGTGTTCTCCATGGGGTCAGAAAATTGGGGGAGCCGGAACATTGCCGACGCTATAAAACTACAATGCAAACGCACCGCATGTTCCCCAAGCCCACCCCCGTAAATTCGCGTTCATGGAATACCGCAGGCTTGGAAACAGTGGATTGCAACTCTCTGAACTCTCTTTTGGCAGTTGGATCACCTTTGGAAATCAGATTGAAGATGCCACCAGCGGACGTTTGCTGGACATGGCCTACGATGCCGGGGTCAACTTTTTTGACAATGCCGAAGTCTATGCCCATGGCGCCTCGGAGGAAGTGATGGGCAGACTTTTGGCACAACGTGACTGGCCTCGAGACACTTGGTGCGTCTCCTCCAAGGTCTTTTTTGGCGCAGGAGGAAAATTGCCCACCCAACGCGGCCTGCACCGCAAGCACGTGACCGAGGCCTGTCACGACGCCCTCAAGAGATTGCGGGTCGACTATTTGGACCTGTTCTTTTGCCACCGGCCAGACAAACAAACCCCCATGGAAGAAACGGTGTGGACCATGCACCAATTGATCCAACAAGGAAAAATCCTGTATTGGGGAACCAGTGAATGGAGTGCCGCTGAAATCATGGACGCCCACCGCATTGCAGAACGTCACCACTTGATCGGACCGGTCATGGAGCAGCCACAATACAACATGTTTGTGCGCCGCAAGGTTGAGGTCGAATACGCCGACGTTTACCGCACTGTGGGCTTGGGCACCACCATTTGGAGCCCATTGGCATCTGGTATTTTAACCGGCAAATACAACAACGGTGCACCAGCAGACGTGCGCCTAAAAAGAGAGGAGCTTCAATGGATGGCTGACCGCCTGCTCACCGAAGCGAACCTCGAAAAGATCGCGGCCCTGGGAGAACTTGCCGGAGATTTGGGAACCAGCCTTGCCAAACTCGCCTTGGCCTGGTGCCTCAAAAACCCCCGCGTCTCCACTGTTCTGCTCGGCGCAACCAAGCCCAGCCAGCTGGAAGAGAACCTTCAGGCTACTGAAGTCGTTCCACTGTTGACAGACGAAGTCATGGAGCGGATTGAGGGCATCCTCGACAACGCTCCCGCTCATCCCGAATACTGAACCATGCGCATTGACATCCTTTCTGCCGTTCCCGACTTATTGAAAGGCCCTTTTAGCGAAAGCATTGTGGGGCGCGCCCGCAAAGCAGGGGTCGTTGAGGTTGAAGTCCACGACATTCGAAAATGGAGCACCGACAAGCACCACAAAATCGACGACACACCATTTGGTGGTGGCGCTGGCATGGTCATGGCCATCCAACCCATCGTCGATGCGATCGCCGACCTCAAGTCACAACGGACCTACGATGAAGTCATTTTCCTGACCCCCGATGGAGAGCGCTTGGGTCAATCTCGGGTCAATCAATTGAGCCTCAGCGGCAACCTTTTGCTCCTCTGCGGCCACTACAAAGGCATCGACCAGCGCATTCGCGACCACGTCATCACCATGGAGTTGAGCATCGGCGATTATGTGCTGAGCGGAGGCGAATTGGCAGCGGCGGTTTTGGCAGATGCGCTGGTTCGGCTTGTACCCGGCGCCATCGGCGATGGAGAAAGTGCCCTAACCGACAGTTTTCAAGACGGTTTGCTCGCTCCTCCCGTCTATACCCGCCCCGCAGAATGGCAGGGACATCAAGTTCCAGACATCCTGCTTGGAGGGCATCATGCCGAAATTGACAAGTGGAGAATGGAGCAAGCTCTAGAAAGAACACAACGGCTTCGTCCAGACCTGTTGGACGAGGCGTGAATTGTCGTAATATTGCACCCCGATTAATCGGACCTATTTCATCATAAGCGTCATGGATCGTCTTCGTCAAATTTCCCAGCAGCTTGTCCCCGTTCAGGAATGGCCTGAGTTCAATGCTGGTGACACCCTCAAGGTCAGCTACAAGATTAAAGAGGGCTCAAAAGAGCGTACTCAGCTTTTTCAAGGCACTGTTATCCAACGCCGCGGAGAAGGACCAACCGCCACTTTTACAGTGCGCAAAATGGCCTCTGGCGTCGGTGTTGAGCGTGTCTTCCCCATTTCAAGCCCTTTCTTGGAAGCGTTAGAAGTGATGAAGCGTGGTAAGGTTCGCCGTGCGCGCATCTACTACTTGCGCGGCCTGACGGGTAAGTCTGCCCGAATCAAGGAGAAGCGCTCTTTCAAGACCGCGAAATAAGACAACACCGTTGTCTCACTACGAAGCCGGCCCTGTTGCCGGCTTCGTCGTTTACGGCCGCCGCTAAGGCTTATCTTGGTACGAACGAATGGAGCAACCTTTTGATCTTCAAATCATCTGCAGCACACCTGGGGATGTCGCACGTGCCACGCGCGGTGGAGCCACGCGCATAGAGGTTGCCGGTTGCTACACAGCAGGTGGCGTCACGCCCTCTCCCGGCATCATTCGTCACTGCATAGAAGCCACAGACCTCCCAGTCACCGTATCGTTGCGGCCCCGCGAAGGACATCTGGTCTATACGGCCTCAGAACGCGACATCATCCTTCACGATGCAGAATGGAGCTTGGCACAAGGTGCCCGCACAGTGCTGATCGGAGGACTCGATGGGCGACTCAATTTGGACCTGGACCTCATCGAAACCGCCATCAAGCAATTTGGCGGGGAACACATCATGGTCAGCCGGGCCATCGACAGTGTCCGCAAGCCGCATGAGGCCTTTGAACACATCAAGTCATGGCCCATACAATCCTTGGCCTCGAGTGCAGGGGCAGGCAATGCCATCAAGGGCCACGAAAAACTTGTGGGGTGGCAAGCCGAAGCCGACTTTGACATTTTTGCTTCCGGCGCCGTCCTCCCGAGCGGCGCTGCCCGAATGTGGAGCGCAGGACTCTCTTGCTTCCGGGCTTCAGCGCGACACAGCGCTGGTGTGGCCCATGAGGGCCGATGGTTCGAAGGCGAGCTCTACCCCGTAGATGCCCGAAGGGTCGAACACTTGGTAAGGGCCCTCACAAAAGCTGTGGCTGCGGAGGAAGAGGACGACCAGGACTGACCCTGTCCGCCTTTCACTGTATTCTTTTTACAACGCAGCGATGCCGAGGCTCAACCTGCGAGCACTGCAGCAACGCGGTCGCGCACTGCCCGCTCCTGTTGTTCCGCAGCCGCTTCCAATTCGGAACACCGCGCCAGCATCGTTTCTGCAGCGTCCCGGTCTTCTAAGTCAGCTGCATTGACCCGAACGTTCATGACCGCCCCCAGAACAGCTGTGCGGGCGCACAAGGCCCCGACTCCCGCATCCGTGACGCTATTGGGGTTGCCCCGCTCGGCCATCTCAGCCATGATCGCCATAGACTCCAAAGACCGCTCAGCCACCTCCAGTGGTGTTTTCATGGCACCCAATGTGGCCGCCTGAATGGCCGCTTTCCGCGCGGCTTTTTGTGCCTCGTTGCCCTTGGGCATGCCGAAAGCTTCCATGATGGCATCAAACGCCGCCGTGTCCTCATCGACGAGGGCCAGCAATCGCGATTGCAAGGCCATACCCCGTTCGGCCACCTTGCTGAATTCCTCCCATCGACCATCCCAGCCCCGCTTATGGGCACTCAGGTTGGCCACCATGGTGCCGAGAGAAACCCCGAGGACACCCGCATAAGCCGCAATGGAACCACCGCCCGGTGCGGGACTCTCACTGGAGGTCTCTTCGGCAAAGCCCGTCAAGGTCATTGCAGCCAATGGGGCCGCATTGCCCAACCCGTCTTCGAGCAGGTATTCAATCACCCGCTTGCGCGCATCAAAGGGAGCGAGGTCATCCAAACCAAGAGACTTGACAGCCACCTTGACTTTTTCTGACTCGCTGATGCCCAGACTGCGCTCCTGCTTCCGCAGATAATGGTCCGCCGCATCCAGGAGGACACGCTTGGGAATCAACCCGACAATCTCACTCCCCGTCACCCGCATTCCGCGTGCGATCGAACGCTCACATGCGGCATCAAAAGCCTCGTGAACCGAGGTCACAGAAATGTTGGTGAGGTTGAGCGACAACTGGGCAATGCCGTATTCCTCGATGTACCATCCAATACCCTTGACACATTTGAGCAGGCCTGGCTCCCTCATGGGCTGCCCTTGAGCGTCGTTGACAATGGGACCGGTCACACCGCCTTCTCGCTTGACGCGCCCATTCTCTCGCAGGTCAAACGCCACTGCATTGGCTCGGCGGGACGATGTGGTGTTCAGGTTGATGTTGTATGCCACCAAAAAATCCCGGGCACCAATGGCCGTGGCTCCCGTCTTGCGGGCACGCTCATTGAATTCTGCAGGGCCAAAGTCCGGCTTCCAAGCAGGGTTGGACAGCTTTTCCAGGCCCTCGTATTCTCCTTTGCGGCAATGGGCCAGGTTTTTGCGCTCTGGGGTCAGGGCCGCATCCTCGTAGAAATAACCGGGAATGCCCAGCTCCTTACCGACACGCTCACCCAATGCATGTGCGGCTGCTTTGCAATCCTCCATGGTCACTCCGACCACGGGAACAAAGGGACAGACATCGGTGGCCCCCATGCGCGGGTGCTCACCTCTGTGCTTGGACATGTCGATCAACTCTGCCGCTTTGGACATCAAGCGAAACGCCGCTTCCACAATGGTCTCGGGTGGCCCCACAAAGGTGATGACGGTGCGATGGGTAGAGTTTCCTGGATCCACATCGAGCAGGCGCACACCTTCGACCGTTTCTACAACGGAAGCAATGGCATCGATCGTGGCACGGTCGCGGCCTTCAGAAATGTTGGGGACACATTCGATCAAACGTAGGGACATGGCTTGGCTTTTTTCGGTCGCCAAACTAATCCGAATTCAGTCACAGACAGTACCCCAAGAGGAAAGCAATTCCAACAAATCTGGCGCGCCTATTTGACCGTCTCCATTGAGGTCGCTGTCACAGGAAACAACACAACTTCCGTCGTCTACAGAAGCCAGAGGATTAAAGTTGTTTGCCTCTGGATTTAGGCACCCTTGCAGGAAACAACTCCCGTCATCCAGCGAAGCTTGCGGATCAAAATTTGCCGCGAACGCATATGTGCATCCTGCAATCACGTCGACCACTTCTACATAAGCCGCTGCCGCATCACTCTCGCACACCAACCCTTGAGATGACACCTCCCAATCGTAAAAGAAGTAGTAATAGTTCTCACCTGCGGCATTGGGTATGGTGGAGCTGGTGATGGTCGCCAATTCACCGATGGAATATGGATAGGACTGCTCACTGCCCACATTGTCGCGCCAGAAGCTCACCTCTGGGGCACTCACCAACAATGCATACCCCTCGCCTTCTTCTATGGAAAACCCCAATTCAATGGTGTTCCATCCCGGAACCACCAACTGGGAGACCTCTATTAAAATTTCTGCCTGAACCGAACGCAACTGGAAGGTGCGCGGACCAGTGGCATCGGCCAATACCTTCACCCGTTCCAAGACGATGTCCTCGTGGGCATCAAAGGTCAAACCATAGGCGTCGGACCCTATGTAACCCCCTGAGGATGCCGTCTCCTTGCCCCCGTTTGCTTGGCGATCATCACGCAGTCCTGCTGCCTTGACCCACCAGCCGGTACTGCCCCCCAGTGGTGGCGTCGTGTAGGTGGGGCCCTCCTGAATAAATGGCCCGACTTGATCCGTACTTCCTTGCAACAAATCCGCCAAAATATTCGGGCCATAGGGCGCATACCACCGCAAGGGCTCCCCCTCCAATTGAACCGGTTCAAAGGTGTGGGCATCTCCTGCTGCTACGAGGCCGGGGACAACAATGGGAACTGAAGGCGCATCGAACACTTCGATGACCAATGGCTCACTGGTGTCAATGTAACCGCACACGTTGGTGGTGGTGACGGTCAGGGTATCTGAATCGGCGATGAACAAGGTGTCAGCAGCAATACCATTGGACCATAGCACATCTACCTGCGGACCGGGAACCGACAATTGTCGAATGGTCCCCTGACAAAACCGCTCCGCACCATCGGGTGCAATGGTGGGTGGAACAGCCTCCACAACATTCACCGCAACCGCTGGTGACAACACCGAGCAACTCCCAGAAGACAACAGGGCTTGCACCACCCCTTCCTGCGAGATTTCCCTGCCATCAGGATGGTCTGCACCCAAGGTCCAACCCGATGCCGTCCAATCATCGGGAACCGATAGGACGAAGGCCTCGCCTGGACAGAGTTCAGCCATCTCAGGCCAATCCAAATCAGGCGACAACCCTAGACACGGTGTCTCCAATAGCGTGTGGTATTGATTGACCGCGGGATCCACCAAAATGGTCCTCAAGCCGCTGGGCCAAAAAACCTCTACGGAGTCAACCGCGGTGCGGTCACCCAAACCAAAATTGAAGGTCAACGGGCCACAAGAACTGTAACTGTATCCTATGAATGAGGCATCGGTGCGGTGAAAGTCCGGACCTGAGTGCACCACAACCCTCGCCCCTGCAGCGTCCCTGGGAGACACCACGCCCTCCAATTCAAAACCAACCCAATGGTTCACAGTATCTAAGTTGAGAAACAGCTGGCAACCAGGATTGGCAGAAATCAATGTGTTGACCACCAGCAAGTCTTCGGTTCCATTGGCGTCGAAGTCGGCCACCACCGTGGCATACCCACTGTAAGGACTTTCCAAATCGTCCCCTTCGGCGATGTCCGTGAACGTCAAGTCGCCATTGTTGTGGTACAACAGATTGGGATAGGGCGAAAAGAAATATTCGTTGGATACGTACAGGTCGCGTTCGCCATCGTGGTCATGATCGATGAACACCGTACCCCAGCCCATCCCAGGATCCTCCACCCCTGCCGCCTCTGTGATGTTGTCGAAAGGGACCAAAGGCCCCAATTCAGGCTGCGTACCTGGATTCAAGTACAGGTCATTGGGCAGGTTATTCGAAATGTACAGGTCCAGGAAGCCGTCGTGGTTTAAATCGGTTGCATCGACCCCCATTCCTTGGGCCTGTAGATCCAAACCCCACGCTTGAGCCTGGTCCGTAAACAGCCCTGTCCCGTCGTTGATGTAGAGTTTATTGGTCTGATTGGCGTCGTGCGTCAGATAAAGGTCCAGGTCTCCGTCGTTCTCAATATCCAGAAAGAGCGCCCCCATCCCAATCAGGTCGTCGGTGGCCCCAGAGGCATAGTAACCATCGGTGAATCCACCTTCTCCGTCCGAAAGCCAGAACGCATTCGGCTCGTTCATATTGACGATGTACAGGTCGAGCCAACCGTCCATATTGATGTCCGCCGCATGGGCACCTCGGCATTGCGACTCTTGACCCAGCCCGAGTTCATCGGTCACATCGGTAAAGGTCCCGCCCCCGTCGTTGCGCCAGAAATGATTGAAATCTCCCGTGTTGCAACTCAGCAAATCGGGATCTCCATCGTTGTCGTAATCGAAGAAGAGCGTGGCCATGGTAAAGCCATCGTCTTCAACCCCGGCAACCACTGGAACAAAAGTCGCATTGCCTTCGTTGCGGTACAGCGTATTGGGGGCCAAACGGCTGCCGACGTAAACGTCCAAATCACCATCGAGGTCATAATCGGCAACGGAAGCACTGTGATTTAAGTAACTCCCCAACAACCCTGCCGTTTCAGAATGGTTCTCGAATAAAGGAGTCTGCGCCCACGCTGCACCCGCCCAAAAGGCCGAGCACAGCATCAACATCAAGGGGCGGCTAGTTTGGATCACGTTGGGCTGTCTGGGTCCGATGCGACAAAAAGTCAACCTTCAAGATACAAAGGGTTCAATCCACCCAATGTCCACGCAGCAAAACACGTTCGGCAATGGGGTCTCCAAAGGCATAAAGCGCCTCGTCTACTGTGCCGAGGGGTCGCGTCACCATGAGACTCGCCTCTTGACCAACACCCAAGCCACCCACTTCTGTTTCTATGCCCAATGCAGCTGCACCATTGGTCGTGGCCGCAGCCAATGCTTCGATGGGTTCTAACCCCATGCGCACAGAGCCCAGAGCGGCCGCCAGGTGCATGTTCCCCGATGGAGCAGAACCTGGGTTGAAGTCCGTAGCGATGGCCAGTGCGCATCCAGCGTCTACCAAGGTTCGTCCTTGGGTAAATGGCAAATCCAAAAACAGCGAACACAAGGGCAGCGCCACCGGAATGGTATCCCCTGTGGCGAGTTCTGCCACATCCTCTGCGCGCAGCACTTCCAAGTGATCGACACTCATCGCGCCGTATTCTACGCACAACGCCACCCCCCCACTTGCTTTGAATTGGTTGACGTGCACCTTGGCCGGAAGTCCCCTCAGCTGGGCTGCTTCGAGCAAGGTCCGGGTCTCGTCGAGTCCAAAGTAGCCGTCCTCACAAAAGATGTCGACGTGATCGGCCAGGTCCTCATTTACCACCGCTGGCAACACTTCTTTCACCATGTAATTCGTGTAAGCAGCGGGGCCATCCCAGCCCTCGGGCACTGCATGGCAACCGAGAAAGGTGGTTTTGACCGGGATCCGATCCAATGCGCCCAGCCTGCGGGCCACCCTCAACATCTTGAGTTCGCTTTCAAGGTCCAGTCCGTAACCAGATTTAATCTCGATGGCCCCGGTGCCCATGCGCATGAGCCGCTCCATTCGCTCAAGAGAAACCGCAAATAAGTCGTCCTCTGACATGGCCCTCAACGCCTTGGCGCTGTTCAAAATGCCTCCTCCCTTGGCCGCAATCTCTTGGTAGCTCAGCCCACGAATCCGGTCGACAAATTCACCTTCTCGCGCGGCAGCATGCACCAAGTGAGTGTGGCTGTCTACCCAAGCGGGAAGCACGCAACGGCCCGCCGCTTCCAGCACTTCCAAACCATTCCAATCGGCAATCCCCGGGAAATCCGCCATGGCGCCTCCATCGATGACGCGCCCATCTTCCAAAGCCAACCACCCATCTTGAATCACCGGAAGTTGGCGCATGTCCGCCCCCGAAAGTTTGCCCGGCGCCTTGGCGCCGAATCCAACCAGGTGGCCGATGTCCTTGATGAGGATGCGGCCAGAAGCAAATCCACTTTCCATGCGCCCCAAGTTCGCACATCAAGCGCGACCAACCGCCCCGTACCTTTGTACCATGCCCGGCAACACCATCGGAGAGCGGTTTCAGCTCACCACCTTTGGAGAATCACACGGCCCCGCCCTTGGCGGTGTCCTCGACGGCGTGCCCGCTGGGGTCAGCATCAACCTCGAACGGCTGCAAGCAGAACTTCAGCGGCGGCGACCAGGACAATCCAACCTGACCACCGCGCGGAAGGAGTCCGACCAAGTGACATTGCTCTCTGGAGTATTTGAAGGCCGCACTACAGGCACCCCCATTGGATTCACCATCCCCAACCGTGACGCCAAACCAGGAGACTACAGTCACCTCGAAGGCCAATACCGTCCAAGCCACGCCGACTACACCTACGACGCCAAATACGGCGTTCGCGACCACCGCGGTGGCGGACGCTCAAGCGCCAGAGAAACAGCTGCCCGTGTGGTGGCAGGTGCCATAGCTCGGCAGTTTTTGGAACAACTCTACCCTCAGGGTCCAGCTCCTGCTGTGGGGGCCTACGTTGAGCGCGTCCAAGACATTGCCATGCCAACGCCACCGGCATTCTACCCCACAGAAGCGGTTGATGCCCATGCAGTGCGCTGTCCCGATGCAGAAACTGCGCGCCGCATGGAAGCGCGCATTCTGGACGTCAAGAAATCTGGAGACACAGTGGGAGGCAGCATTGTCGTTGTGGCACAAAACGTTCCCCCGGGATGGGGTGAACCCGTATTTGACAAGCTGCACGCCGACCTCGCCAAAGCGCTGTGGAGCCTTCCTGCAGTCAAAGGTCTAGAGCTCGGAAGCGGGTTCAGTGGCACCTTGATGAAGGGCTCAGAACACAACGACACCTTCACGGGGAAAACCGGCAGCATTCGCACCACCACCAACCACAGCGGAGGCATTCAAGGCGGCATCAGCAATGGCGAAGACATTGTCTTGCGCTTAGGGTTTAAACCCGTCGCCACCTTGTTGACCGATCAAGCCACTGTCAACCAAGCGGGTGAAGACATCACCTTGAGCGGACGCGGACGGCACGACCCGTGCGTCTTGCCCCGCGCCGTTCCTATGGTGGAAGCCATGGTTTTGTTGGTCTTGGCCGACCATGCGTTGCGACAGCGGAGCGCCCGGCTCTGAACATTAGATTGCGGCCTCGAACGGAACGCAACACCAACCTCTACAACGCATGCGCCTCGCCCTGCACTGGCAAGTTCTCATCGGCCTCGCTGTCGGTGTCATTTACGCCTGGATGTCCATCACTTTTGGGTGGAATGACTTTACCGTGGACTACATCAAGCCCTTTGGCGACATTTTCATTAATGTCCTGAAGCTCATTGCAGTACCCCTCGTCTTATTCAGCATTATGTCAGGTGTAGCGAGCCTGGGTGACCCCGCCAAATTGGGCCGGCTTGGCGTCAAGACGATCGTGACCTATCTCCTCACGACCATGACGGCGGTGATTGTTGGTTTGGTGTTGGTCAACCTCTTGCAACCTGGAGCGCGTGTCTCGGATGACCTGCTTGAATCCAACCGCATACGGTATGAGCTGTGGCGCGATGCGAACGGCATTCAGGTACTCGACGACATCAACCTGCGCAACGACCCTGCACTTGCAGGCAAGGTTGAACAAATCACGCAGGAGCAAGTCTCCATGAACGATTGGGTCACCGACAAGCTCAACAAAGCCGAGCGCACCAAATCTTCCGGCCCCTTGCAGCCACTGGTCGACGTGGTACCAACGAACATATTTAAATCGTTAGCCGACATGTCCATGCTGCAAATCATCTTCTTTGCAGTCTTCTTTGGGGTCGTTTTGGTGGGCATGCCCAAAGACCAAGCAGCCCCTTTGATGCGCGCCATAGACAGCCTCAACGAAGTCTTTGTGCGCATGGTATGGGTGGTCATGAAGGCCATGCCCATTTTCGTTTTTGCCCTGATGGCCGGACAAATTGTGAACGCCGCTGGCAGTGATCCCGAAATGTTCCGTCAGCTGCTGGAATACCTGCTGCAATACAGCATCGTGGTTGTGCTGGGCTTGGCCTTTATGGTGTTCATTTTCTATCCCTCTTTGGTCGCCTTACTCATCAAGCCGATGGGATTCAAGGCCTTTTTGGCCGGCATGCGGGACGCCCAAATCACGGCTTTCTCCACCTCGAGCTCTGTGGCGACATTGCCCGTCACGATGGATTGCGTGCGCAACAACATCGGCGTTTCGGAGCGGACGACCAGTTTTGTCCTGCCCATCGGCGCCACCGTCAACATGGACGGAACCTCTCTTTATCAGGCAGTTGCAGTCGTCTCGCTCGCCCAATTTCACATGGTCGACCTGAGCTTGGCCCAGCAAGCGGTCATTGTGATCACCGCTACACTCGCCTCCATTGGTGCGGCCGCAGTTCCGAGTGCAGGACTGGTCTTGATGATCATCGTTTTGGAGAGCGTGGGACTCAATCCTGCTTGGATCGCCCTGATTTTCCCGGTAGACCGCATTCTGGATATGTGCAGGACGGTGGTCAACGTAACCGGTGATGGCGCTGTTTCCACCATCATCGCCCACAGCGAAAACGAACTCGAAGTCCCCACACAGTCCGCATGACCTCAACTTGCCGAATGGCCGGTATACTGCTGACCACAGGCTTTTTTGCCAGTGTGTCTTCCCTTTCCCTCGCACAAGATGACAATCCCTGTGCGCCTGAATTGGATGCCAAAACCATCAAGCTCATCGAAAAAGGCACGGACAAAAGGAAGTACGATGCCGACAAACGGCTAGGGTATCTGGAGGACGCCATAGAGGCCGATGAAGCCGCCATCACGGCGAGGTTTGAATTGGGCCTGCTGTTGTTTAGTCAAAGCCGAAGGAAAGGAAACGGCTTTGGAGAAGCCCGGTCGCAAATGCTCAGCGTCCATGAAGCCTGTCCCGACTATGATGCAGAAGTTCCCTACACCTTGGGCAGCATCGCCTATTCAGAAGGCCGCTATGAAGCTGCACTGGAGTGGTTTGACCGCTTTATCCGGTGGGAGTACTTCACCGGGAAACCCCTGTTTCCACGGTCCGTTCGCCGGCTCGAGGACGTGAAGAAAAACCTGCCCGAAATTGAGTTCCGCGTAGAGTACAATGCGCACACCGACAGCCCACCACCGCAAGTTTTAGAGTCCGTGGCCACGCGGGATCAAGAGTACCTGCCTGCGTTGTCAGCTGATGGCACACTGTTGTTTTTTACCCGTGCGGGTGAGCGCAAGGCCAAGGGCGATTTGGTGAGCAAGCCCTTTGAGAAATTCACCTGGGCAAGGCGCACCGGACCTTCCGTCGCCTTTGACAATGGCTCCGCCATGGAAGAGCCTTTTAACCGAACTTCAGGCTATGGAGGAGCCTCGATTTCTGTCGACAACCGCTCTCTGTTTCTCGCCGTCAAAACGCCTGTCCCGGGCCACCCGGAAAACATTGACCTGTTCTCCGCCCGCTATTCGTTGCTGGAGGACACCGGCGAGGAGACGGTCTACCTATGGAATGAACCACAAGCCTTAGACGCCCTGAACACACCCGATGGATGGGAGTCCCAACCCGCCGTCAGTCCCGATGGCAGGTGGCTGTATTTTGCTGCAGTGCGGCCTGGAACCACCACCGATGCCCAGGGCAACCCCACCATTGACATTCTCGTGAGCCCCCTGCAGGAAGACGGCAGTTGGGGAGCCGCTTCGGTCCTGCCACCTCCCATTAACACGGCATTCAGCGACAAGGCCCCCTACCTCCATCCCGATGGACGCACCCTTTATTTTGCCTCCAACCGCATTCCTGGAGGCGGAGGCTATGACATCTGGGTCAGCCGACTCGACAGCGCGGCATCGCCCACTGCAGCTGATGCATGGTCCAAGCCTGTCAATGTGGGCAGCCCCCTCAATACCGCAGGAGACGAGCATGGACTGGTGACTTCGGCAGATGGCCGAACCGCGTATTTTTCCAGCCGGCGCCAGGGCACAAGTGGACTGGACATCATGACGTGGACCCTGCCAGAGCCACTGAGGGCCCGGGCCTCGGTCGTGGTAAAAGGGAAACTCAACATCAGCGATGAATTGTCCGACACCCCCATCAACTTGGAGCTGCGCTACGCTCAAAGCCGACGGGCACAGGCGATTGAACTGGGAGACGACGGCGCATTTGCTGCCATTGTAGACCTGTCTTCGAAAGAAGATGTGATCATGGTGGCCAAAGCAGACGGAGCGGCTTTTAGCGCCGGAATCGTGGTAGACCAAGACGAAGAGGAGCC
>CAJQJX010000067.1 GCA_905478795.1 uncultured Flavobacteriales bacterium | reverse complement strand
CAGTGGAGAGGTGCGGGCAACCCCGATGGATCCTGAAGCGCTGCCGGGCTTCTTGTGGAAATGCGGTGTGGCGTTCAATGGAACGTGGCGTGGCTGGGTGCGCATGGAGGTAAAAACGTGGGGTCCTCCGCCCCAATTGTTGCAACGTCGCACTGCTTTGCGCATCGAGAGGCACGGCCACCGATTGGATGTGAAGACGCAAGCAGAGGTTGGTTCTCCTTTGGAAGCAGGAGCCGTCAAGGGTCCTTTGGGTGATGGCCATTGGTCAGTGTTGTGGCGCAAACTCCACAACCCCTCTGCGTTGGGTGGCCCAGCTTGGCGGTGGTGTGTGAGCGCAGCAGGGCGCGACCAATCGGTGGGACTCGCCTTGGCGTTTATGGCGTCTTGGAGGGCGCCCAGCAATGGACGCTGGCGCATCGGAGTGGCGCAATCATGGGGGGCAATCGGCGCTCCGGTTCGGTACATTCAAGGATGGGATGGCCGGCCCGCAGAACCGTTTTCAAAAAGAGGGGTCAAGGCCTTTCTGCGCTGGAGGTCGAACAGTGGAGCCTGGCGCTTGGGGGTCCGTCTAGGGTGGTCATCAGGGACTGAACCAGAAAGCGAGAGAAGCATGTCATGGGGAATCCATGCATTGCGCGTGGAATTCAAACCCGCTTGGACTTCGGCGCGCCAAGGGTAGCCGCTATATTGCAGGACGCTCTCGAACCGGTCACCAATCCTGGTAAGGTTCAAAAAGCCACATACCTCTATCATATGGCAACCACTTCCGATATCAAGAACGGTTTGTGCCTGCGCCACCAAGGCGGGCTCTACCAGGTCCTCGAATTCCTTCACAAGAAAACGGCGAGGGGGTCAGGCAATGTCTGGACGAAAATGAAAAACCTCGAAAACGGCAAAATCATTGAGCACTCGTACAACACGGGCGCGAAGGTTGATGTCATTCGGGTTGAGACGAGGGAGCACACTTTCCTCTACGAGGATGACATGGGGTACAACTTCATGAATACAGAGTCGTTCGAGCAAATCCTGCTTGAAAAGCACCTCATCGAGAATCCGCATTTCCTGCAAGACGAAATGAAGTGCTTGATTGTGTTCCACGCTGATGAGGAGCGCCCTCTGAGTGCCACATTGCCCAGCCACATTGAAGCCGAGGTGACCTATACTGAGCCCGGTGTAAGAGGCGATACAGCAACCAACACCTTTAAGCCTGCGACCATTGATACGGGAGCAGAAGTAAGGGTGCCGTTGTTCATCAATACTGGAGACCGTATCAAGGTCGACACCCGCACGGGCGACTACTCCGAACGGGTCAAGAAGTGACCCTGCATGGCCTCTGATCTCCGGACCAAAAAGCGCTTGGACCGCCTGAGACAGCAGGCAGATGCGCTGTTGGAACTGACACAGGCGATCAACCGCAATGTGCCAGACAGCGCGCTTTTTGCGCTGTTTCAGCGGTGCCTTGAAAGCATGGGGGTGGGCAAACTCGCCTTGTTTTCACGCCGCAAGGAAGAGACCGTTTGGGGGTGTTTGATTGAATGGGGCTATCCCACAAGCCTTCCCAAACTGGCCAATGCGTCAGAGGTCCTTTCGGGCAAGGCCCACGCCATTGTCGATGGGGATACAGAGGTAGAGTTCGACTTGGCCATCCCCGTGGAACACGATGGCGACGTCATCGCCTACGTGGTGATGGGGGACCGAGAGGAGGGGCGGGGCATGAGCCCATCCATCCGGTACGTGCGGTTTATCACAACGCTGACCAATGTTTTGGTGGTCGCCTTGCGCAACCGCGAGTTAACGGCTGAACGCATTCGAACGGCAGGTCTGGAGCGAGAACTTGCGTTGGCCGGTGAGATGCAGTCGATGCTCCTCCCAAGCAACTTGCCCAACGACGGGCACCGCGCATTTTCGGCGCGTTACCGGCCACATGATCATGTGGGTGGTGATTACTATGACGCTGTGTTGCTTCCCGATGGCCGCATGGCCATTGCGATGGCAGATGTGAGCGGTAAGGGCATGCCTGCAGCCTTTCTCATGTCCAATTTCCAAGCGCATTTGCACGCCCAATTGGACCGCAGCAACACAGCAATCGACGACCTCGTAAAGTCACTGAACGAACGTGTTTTTGGCAGCGCAGGAGGCGAGCGGTTCATTACGCTGTTTCTCGCCATTCACGACCCAGTCAAAAGGATCATTGACTATGTCAACTGCGGTCACAACCCCCCACTGTTTGTTCCGGCCAAAGGTCCAGGAACATTTTTGGGGGAGGGATGCCCCGGATTGGGTATGCTGGATTCTTTGCCAGAAGTGGGGGTGGGGCAACTCTCAGTGGAAGCAGGGTCAAAGCTGGTGTGCTTTACCGATGGCCTGGTAGAACAAGAGAACACAGACGGTGAGGCCTATGGCGAACACCGGTTGCAACAGCTCGTTGAGAGCGAAAGGGGTTCAGGATGTGAGGTTCTGAATACCAGCATCATCGTGGATTGGGAGCAACACCGCGGCGTGGCAGACCCAGCAGACGACACGGCGCTCCTTACCGTGCACTTTTCTTGACCTCCAAATCGATCACCACAAGAATGGCCAGGAAGCCCCAAAACGGAGCGCTGGCCTTGTCCGTGTCGAGGTAGTTGTTGAGCACCCCGTGAATGAAGTAGGTCATCAGTCCCAAATAGATGGACATCGCCCAGTATGACCGCCAGCGGTCTCGGTCGCGCAAGGCCCTGTAAGTCCGGAATCCCATGTTGCAACATGCAAGCAGTATGCCCAATATGATCAGCGTACCCGGTATGCCTTGCTCCGCCAGTGGCCCCAAGTACTCGCTGTGGGCGTTGCCGCGGTCAGCGTTGTTGGTCGAAATGATCGTCCGGTGCTCGGACCGTTGGTGAGGAGCGTAAACGAATTGGTAGGTACCCGGTCCCCAGCCTGTCAGGGGGCGTTCCGACCAAAGGCTCATGGCACAACTCCATCGGTTAATGCGTTCCAGGTTGGACGCATCACTGGATACATTGCTGATGGACTCCACGTGTTCGGTCAGGTCATCAGAAGAATCTTGATCATTGCGCTCCAGTGAGATGAGCAGCTGGTCCCAAGACAACAAAAGCAGTCCAGCAGCCATAACCGCAGCGACGATCAAGGTGCGCAATTTGACTCCGAGGCGCATGAGGACCCCCAAGGCGGCGGCGGCGGCCACGGATACCCAAGCCGCTCGGGTAAAGGAAAGAATGAGGCCTAGGGTGAGGACGATAAAGGCCAAAGCGATTCCAAGCTTTCCGATGGCCTGACGGTTGGGCTTGAGCAACAAGGCCAACAATGGAAACCAAAACATCGCCAGCACAGCGCCGTAACTGGTGTGGTCCTTAAAAAAGGGGTCCATGACCCAATGCCCAGCCTGTTTTTCAAAGCCGTAGCCGGCATGTCGCACCACCGTATAGATGATCACGGCAAGGAGAGGCAGCACATAGAGCAAGACAAAATGTTCTTGCCTCGCCCGTTCCCGCAAAATAGGGGCGAGCAGAAAGAAGAACCCCACCACAAACCACGCCCTGGCGATGGTGAACTTGAGCGAAACCAATGGGTCCCAAGACAACAGCGTGGTAACAAGGAGCCACACAAACATGACCTGTAGCCAGCGCGAAATGGGGTGGTGTTCCAATTCGGTGTCCAGGCCAATGCCACGCAGGCGGTCTATCAGGAACAGCACCAAGAGCCCAAATAAGATGGGCTCTGTGGGGAGGTAAAGTCCAACCCCGCCGATCTCGAGCTGCTCCAAGTTCAAGCTGAGTGGAACGGTGGCCACAAGGCCCAAAAGCAAGAGGTCACGCCGTGAGAGCGCTAAACCCACGATTCCCAGTACCACTGGGAGGGCTGCTACCCAATAAAGTTCTTGGGAGATCGCCCAAAAAAGGAGTGCGCCAAAACCCACGATGACCCAAGCCGTACCGCCGAGATTTGGCGATTGGCGACCGGACAAAAAAGGACGTTTGGCCTCTGGCGCGGGGTTCATCGTATCGCGTCGCGCATCAACAAAAACACGAGTGCAGCCAAGGCCAAGGAGACGGCACCCATCACGGTGATCAACCAGCGCACAGGGCGGGCCTTCTTATCGGAGGCGGCGGCGCGGTCCACCACAAATGCAGCGGGGATTTGAGATTCCGCATCGAGCTTGTTGAGGTCATATCGCTTCTTGAGAACGGCCTCTTGCTCATAAGCATCTTCGAGCTTGGTGGTCAGCTGGTTGTATTCATTGGCATACGGTGCCAACCGCTCCATTTTAGATTGAATGTTCTCGGCCCGGGTGGTTTGACCCTCGGCCAAGGCTGTTGCATACTGCTCGTTGAGTCCTTCGATTTGGATGGGGAAGTCGTAGATGCCTATGCTGCGCAAATCGCCGAGGCGCCCTTCCATTTCTTTGATCTCGTTTTGATTTTGACGAAGTGACCGTTCCGCATAGTGCAGGGCCTCACGTGCGCGGTCGTTGCGCAACTGGTTCGAGACAGAGTCCGTCAATTGGGCAATGTCGTTGGCGAGGTTTCGCGCCATTTCGGGGGCGGCATCGTAAACCTCAATCCGGATGGAGCCATAGCGGGTGAGGTTGGCCCCCACCTTTCCGGCATAAACCTTAGCCATCGCGGCTTGCGCCCCAGCCTCGTCTCGGTCAATGTTGTAGTGTGACCAGAGGTCATACTTCTCGATGACCCTTCTGCGAATGCGGTCGGAGTTTAGAATTTGCAACAAGCGCTCGGCATCCTCGGTCTCTCCGTAAGCCAGAATGTCTTCCCGCTTGACTTCCTCGTAAAACTGTGCGCCCATGGACTGTTGGGGCAATGCAAACAGCACCACAGAGGATTGAAATTCAGGTTCAATGAGAAAAGAAGCAGCGGCACTGATCAGTCCGCCAAGTAAGCCGGCAATGAGCAGAGGTTGCCGCCAGTCCCATACCCTGCGGAGCAAAGTGGCGTCTTGGACATTCTGGTTGGATGAGGTCGTATCCATGGTATGCAAAATCGTAAAGCGGTTCCGTTCCAAGGCGCAAGATGCACCGGACTGTTGGCCCAACGTCAAGTACGGGCAAACCGTATCCGGATTGTTTCAACTTTTGCACTTGAGCAGGTCGTAATTTGGCCCCATGGCAGTGGTGGCGATCAATACCCGCTTGGTGATTCCAGGCAAGTTAGACGGCATCGGTTGGTTCACGATGGAAACGGTACAGCGCATGACGGCGGCCCATCCCGAGCACCAATTCCATTTGCTCTTCGACCGACAGCCACCCGAAGACTTGTTCCCCGGAGACAACGTGCAGTGTCATCGGGTGTGGCCACCGGCCCGCCGTCCATTTTTGGTGGACATCTGGTTTGATTGGGCAGTGCCCCGGCTTTTAAAAAAATTGAAGGCAGACCTCTTTGTCTCCCCGGATGGTTTTTTGAGCAGTAAAACTTCAGTGCCCCAGGTCGCTGTGCAGCACGACTTGAATTTTGAGCACCATCCGGAGTGGTTGCCCAAACGCGTAGCACAGCATTATAAAAGGCGCTTTCCCGATGCTGCAAAACGGGCAGCTCGGATCGCCACGGTGAGCCAGTTCAGCGCCCAAGACATCCACCAGCGGTATGGAGTCGCACGGGATCATATAGACGTGGTCTACAATGGTGCTGGCAGCGCTTATCACAGGGCGACTTTGGGCATTGATGCCCAACAACAAGCCCGAATGGTGCGCCAAAAATTCACCCTCGGTCGGCCCTTCTTTGTCTTTGTCGGAACCCAACACCCTCGGAAGAACCTCGAGGGGTTGATGCGGGCTTTTGGCCAATACCGCTCAGAGGGTGGACAGTGGGACCTCATGTTGGTAGGGACAGCATTGTGGCGAAGGCGAAGGTTCGATGCGCGCCAATCGATGGAAAATCTTCCGGGACACATCCGCGAACATGTTCACACATCGGGTTGGTTGCCGCAACAGGAGCTTGCGCAAGTGCTTTCCGCTGCAGGGGCCATGGTCTTCATTCCATGGTTTGAAGGCTTCGGCATTCCTATTGTCGAGGCTTTTGCCGCTGGAACACCTGTGATCCATGGCAACCGCACTTCTTTACCAGAGGTGGCCAATGGTGCTGGCCTCGAGGTTGATCCAGGCGATGCGGATCAAGTCGCCAAGGCCATGCGGGAAATCGAAGACGGGCCAGCGCTGCGGGCCGCTTTGATCGAAAAGGGAAAAGAACGCGCGGAAGATTTCAGTTGGGACCGAACGGCGTCCTTACTCTGGTCGTGCATCGCAAAAGCAGGTTGGGATGCGGGGCTTGACATGATGGACCAGAAAGGCGGCTCCAAGCCAGGATAATGGGGTTGAAGTTGCACGCCATCAAGGGCCGGATAGAAGCGGGGGTAGACGAAGCAGGTAGAGGATGTTTGGCCGGCCCTGTCACCGCTGCTGCCGTCATTCCAGGGAGTGCCGGAATGGCTTGGCTCAAAGACGGCCTCAATGACAGCAAACAGATGAAGGCTGCTGCGAGACAAAGCCTGAGGGCCCGCATCGAAGCAGAGGCAGCGGCTTGGGCAGTGGGGTGGGCAACGGTCGAAGAAATCGAGACGTTGAACATCCTCAAAGCATCCCACCTTGCCATGCACAGGGCCATTGATGCCTTGCAGGTACGGCCCGAATTCTTGCTGGTTGATGGGAACCGTTTCCAACCTCATGCCATTCCACATGGCTGCGAAATCAAGGGGGACGGTCGGTTTCTTTCCATAGCCGCAGCCAGCATATTAGCGAAGACCCACCGGGACGATCTTATGCTCAGTCTGGCTCAGACCTTTCCGGTGTACGGTTGGGACCGCAACAAGGGCTATCCGACCAAAGCGCACAAATCAGCCTTGGCGACTCATGGTGTCTGTAAGCATCACCGGAGCACTTTTAAATGGTGAAGCCAATCTGCGGAGCATGAGGAATTTATAAACACAATTCTCCAAGCTTATCGAGGGGTCTAATGTGTTGAGGGACAAATTATCTCGCCTTGTGTTACGAATCGGTTATCAGTGATTTGGGTTGCCGGTTCCAGTGAACTCGAGATGTATTTTGCGGTCGATTATTCTGAAACCACTTCTCACGTATGCGCACCCTTTTTCTGTCCATTGCAGTCCTTTTAACGGCTGCACTTTCTGCACAAACGGCCCACTTGGCCATGCTCGCAGACCCTACCGATGCTTCCAATGCTCGCTTTGTCAAAATCGCGAACAACTCAGGCTCTCCTGTTGACTTGACAGGATGGTACCTCAAACGTTGGACGAATGGTAACGCAGACCCCCAGTCAGGTCAGATCAGCCTTTCTGATCTCGGTACTTTAAACGACGGCAGCTGCTACTACATCGCGTCAACAGCAGCGGGTTTTGAAACCGCATATGGATTTGCTCCAGATTTGGTGGGAGGAACTGGTGGAGCCGTGGATAGCAATGGCGATGACCAAGTTGCCCTGTACGATGCCACCGACAACATTGTCGACTTCTTTGGCGTCATCGGCGAGGATGGATCCGACACCTGCCACGATTTTGAAGACGGTTACGCCCTGCGGACCACAAACGCTCCCGATGGAGCAACTTGGGATGGAGCCAATTGGACCATCTACAGTGACTTTTCAAATGCTACGGGTTGTGTTGACCACAATGCGAATCAGGAACAGACAGCGGCTGCCATTGCTTTGCTGGTAAGCGAATGTGGAGCGAACGTGGTGAGTGAAGACAACGCATGCGGCGTTTCCGGAGTGGTGGTGGAAGCTGGTGCATACTATTATGCTCCTGCAGACCTAGAAGTGGCCATTGGAGACACCGTGGTATGGGTCAACGCTGGCGGATCACATGATGTCAATGGTAACATCAGTGTTTTGACCGGAGAATCCTTTGGCAATCCAGAAGCATTTTCCTTGGCCATCGCCTCCGGCGGGACAGCCGAAACCCCTGTTTGCATTGGGAGCTACACCTTCACTGTGCCCGGTGTCTACAACTACGACTGCTCTGTCGGCAACCACGCCTCTTTGGGCATGGTCGCCACGGTGACTGTGGGATCAGGGGGTTGTACCGACGCCTCAGCAACGAACTACAATGCCGGTGTCGATTTTGAAGACGGGTCATGCACCTATCCGAGTGCAGCCACCATCAGTGCCATCCAGCAGGACATGGGTGCGAATGATGACGGTGCGTTTAACGGCCAAGAAGTCACCCTCTCTGCGATTGTGACGGGCGTTTACGGAAGCAACACTTCCATTCAAGACGGAGAAGGCGCTTGGAGCGGCATGTTTGTTTACGTAAGTGGCGGATTGCTTGACGATACCGTGCAGGTGGCAGTGGGCGACAGCGTCATCGTGGCAGGAACGGTTGGAAGCTTTAGCGGTGGAACGCAGTTGACTTCGGCCAGCGCGACCATCATCAACAGTGGCAACCCACTTCCAGTTCCTTTGGTGCTTTCTACGGCAGACGCCAACCTCGAAGAGTACGAAGGTGTGTTGTGCCAAGTCACAGGCGCGATCACGGGCGAACTCAACAACTTCGGTGAATTCACCATCGATGATGGGTCTGGAAACCACACGGTGGATGACCTTGGGTACGACGGTTACACAGACCAGAGCGCCATGCTTGGCGAAAGTTACCGGGTGACCGGAGCCATCAATGGTGGTTTCGGAAACAGCATCGAACCCCGCGATGCTGGCGACTTCCAGAAGCTCGGCTGCACCAACCCTGCCGCTGACAATTACGACGCCGATGCCATCATTGACGACGACAATTGCAACGTTGTGGACGGCGCCATCGCCATCACCACCATTCAGCAGGGCCAATCTTTGGATCCCCCAGTATTTACCGACTCATTGGTCACGGTGAGCGGCATCGTGACGGGTGTCTACGGCAGCCTTTTTAGTGTTCAGCAAGGCCAAGGTGCCAACAGCGGCATCTTCGGGTTCAATCCAGAGGTCGCCTTGACCATTGGTGACTTCGTGAGCCTGACGGGTGTGGTGAATGAGTATTTCGGCCTCACTCAACTGGAAGGTGTGGACGGCAATCCCATTGCAACCAGCATCTTGAGCCAAGGCAACGAATTGCCAGCAGCCGAAGTGCTCGGCACAGGTGCTGCCAACATGGAAGAATGGGAAGGTGTTCTCGTACAGTCAACGGGTGTGGTCTCTTCTCCTGATCTCGGCAACGGAGAATGGGGCATGGACGATACTTCAGGCGAGCTTCGTGTCGACGACCGCGGTTGGAATCACCAAGCTACCGGTGAAGTGGTGATCAACGCTCAGTTCCAAGTAACGGGTCCTCTCCATTACAGCTTTGGAAACTACAAGATGCTTCCACGCGACGAGGCGGATGTCCTCTTGTACGGCTGTGTCCTTCCAAACGCCGACAACTACACTCCAGGAGCTGATATTGACGACGGGTCATGCACAGGCAGCGAGCCTTGCAACTTGTTCTTCAGCGAATATGCCGAAGGCTCTTCGAACAACAAATACCTCGAAGTCTATAACCCCACAGGAAGCCCTGTCAGCCTGGCGCTCTACACGATTGCGAGTCAATCAAACGGGGCCAACAACACCGACCCCACAGCAGAAATGTGGGATTTCTGGAACGACATCTTCCCAACGGGAGGTTCCATTCCAGCCGGTGAGACCTTTATGATTGTTCATCCATCTGCCAATGCCGCTTTGCTGGATAGCGCCGATGCAACTTGGCAGTACCTCTCTAACGGAGATGACGCCTTTGCCTTGATGTTTAGCGCAACGGCTTCTTTCGGCAATGAAGGGGATTGGGACTTGCTTGATGTGATTGGTGAGCCTTACGGGTTAGACCCTGGTTCGGCATGGGACGTCGCGGGTACGACCAACGGTACTCAGGATCACACGCTGCGTCGCAAGTCCAACATTTCGTTCGGAAACGGAGGGGACTGGACCACCAGTGCCGGCACTTCTGCAGAAGACAGTGAGTGGATTGTTTTGGGCAACGACTACGCTTTGAACAACGCGCTTGAAGGCTACAACAGCCATGATTTCACAGGCCTGTGCGCCACCTCCTCCGAGGGCTGCACCGACCCGTTGGCCTTGAACTTTGACCCAACGGCGACGGTGGACGATGGCAGTTGCCTGTTCATCCCGAACGTCACCATCCAAGAAATCAACCAAGACTTGACCACAGGCATCGTCACAACCACTGGTATCGTGACGGGCGTGTACTTGACCGATGATGGATCCTTTGGAAACCAGGCGGCCTTTACCATGCAGAATGGCACAGGGGCATACTCTGGCTTTTGGGTGCGTGGTGCGGATGCCACAGCAGCTTCCATTGGCAACGTACAAGTGGGTGATGAGGTGGAAATCACCGGAACACCTGATGACTGGTATGGAAACGATTACTTCCCCAACCCGACCATCGAGGTCATTTCCTCGGGCAACCCATTGCCCGCTGCCGAGGTGCTCGCGACGGGTGATGTCAGTTTGGAAGAGTGGGAGGCGGTGCTGCTTTCCATAACTGCAGTATGCGACAACCCCGATCTCGGCTTTGCGGAGTGGACCATCAACGATGGCAGCGGCGGAGCACGTGTGAACGACCGCGCCTATGACGCCATTGGCGCAGGAGTGGTTGAAGAAGGCCGGACCTACCGGGTGACAGCCCCAACCGGCTATGCTTATGGCAACTGGAAATTGGAGCCCCGCGATTCCACAGACGTGGTCCGCTTGGGATGCACCGATGCGACCTTCCCCAACTACTGGCCATTGGCCACGGAGGACGATGGTTCTTGTGCAAACATCCCTGGATGTACGGATCCTGCGGCGGACAACTACAATGCCGATGCCACATCCGATGATGGCAGCTGTGTGATTACGGGTTGCACGGACGAGACGGCTTTGAACTACGATGCCAACGCAACCGTGTCCGACAACACGGCCTGCTACTACACCCTCCCGAACATCATTGTCAACGAGATCCACTACAACCCTTGTGACAACCAGGGCGGTGACTTCGATTGGGAGTTTGTGGAGTTCTACAATGGCGGTGACGAAGCCGACATCAGCGGTTATGAAGTGTGGTCTGCATTCTCAAACCCCACGTCTTTGGCCTTCGCTATGGCCTTCCCAGAAGGAACGGTCATCCCAGCGGACAGCTATTTCTTGGTGGTGCCAGGTTTGGTGGCCCAAGCCAACTACGAGGCCATGGGCATTACCGTGTTCCTCATGGACAACGGCAACTGGGGCAACGGTGGCGGTACCGCTCAGTTGCAGGATGCCTTTGGCAACATTGTCGATGCAGTCACTTATGACGATGCCGAACCATGGCCTTCACAAGAGATCAGTGTGCTCGGCAACATCTTGGCAGCCAGCCCTGATGGCGGATGTGCTTCTTTGGAGCTGATCGAGACCAACCTCAACAACGATGATGCCGACAACTGGCAGAACAGCTGGGTTGACAACGGCACTCCTGGAGCTGCCAACAGCTCTGCATTCGGTTGTACCGATGGCACTTCATGTAACTACCTGGCAACAGCCCTGTTCGACGACGGAAGCTGCACCTATGACTGCTTGGGTTGTACCTACGAGGGCTCAGCGAACTACGATGCAGATGCCATCATTGATGACGGCACCTGTGAATTGGAGTTGGCCAACCCATGTCCTTCGGACCTCAACGGAGATGGCACGACTTCGGTCAGTGACCTGTTGATTCTCCTGGGTGCGTTCGCAACCGATTGCGAATAATAGGGCGGTCCATATGAGTTTAGAAAGGCAGTGCACTCCGCACTGCCTTTCTTTTTCCGACCTTCACGCCCCCGGCATCGCAATTGCTGTGGCTCTGAATACCTGTGATGATATCCCTGATTGAAGTCTTGAATTTGCTCGGTGCTTTGGCGCTGTTCATATATGGGATGGTGGTCATGAGTGGTTCCATTCAGAGGTTGACAGGAAGCCGCATGCGCCGGGCCGTCGGCAGGGTGACCCGAAAACCTGAAAGGGCGTATTTGGCGGGCCTGACCCTTACCGGAGTGTTGCAGTCCAGCAGCGCCATCTCTGTGATCGCCGTCAGCTTTGCGCAAGTTGGCTTGCTGCGTCTTTCAGAAGCTTACTTCTTAATGCTCGGGGCCAACGTGGGCACCACAGTGACCGCTTGGTTGGTGGCATTGACAATCAGCAAGCCATCGCTGGGGGGACTGGCATTGCCTGTGCTGGCCTTTGCCTTGCCTCTCCTGTTTTTTAAGCGCCGCCGAACGCGGACGCTGGGAGAAGCCATTATCGGTTTTTCCCTCATGTTCGTGGGCTTGGGGCTGCTCAAAGAAGGTGTGCCACCGATCACAGAAGTGGGCCTTGCAGGATCTCTGGATTCCATCAATATCGGGGGTGTCGGGTCCATACTTGGCGCGGTGCTTATTGGCATTCTGGCCACCATCGCTCTACAGAGTTCCTCCGCCGTCATGGCCCTTATTATTACCCTCGCCGCTGGCGGTGTGGTGACCGAGTTTACGGGTGCTGCTGTCATCTTGGGCGCCAATATTGGAACCACCTCGACAGCCATATTGGCCTCTATAGTAGCGGGCAGGGAAGCGCGTCGAGTGGCTGCAGTGCACTTCCTTGTCAATGCGGTGGGAGTGCTGCTCTTTCTTCCTTTGCTCCAGCCCGTGTTGAGTCTGGTGCGCTGGTTTTTGGAACCCGGAGGCGTCATTCTCGGTGGAATCGGCGTCTTCTTGGCGCTCTTTCACACCCTCTTTAATGTGACGGTCACTGGTGTTTTTGGCTTGTTTCCAAAGCCCATTCTGTGGTTGGCCCGCAAGCTTGTGCCAGGAGAGGGGGTGCGCGATTTCCGTTCTCCATTGGTAACAGCGAGTGCCATGGACGCCCCAGAATTGCAGGTATTGGAAGCCCAGCGCGAAGCAGAACATCACCATGAGTTGGGTGTCAAAATGATGCGGGAGCTCGAAACCATGATGGCGCAATTGGACCCGACAAAAAGGGACCGGTCATCGGACCGCATCGGTGAATTGCGCAGCCTCAGTGGCCGATATGAATCAGAACTGAAGGCTTTTTTGGAAAGGCTCGCCCGGGGTAAGATTTCTGGGGCGACCTATCGACAAGTGCAGTTTCTGCTCGAATGGTCCACAGAGGTCAGTCAGGTGGTTGACCTCCTGCACGCCTTCCTTGAGGTTCAAGTTGACCGGGAGCGCAATGAGGTGTTTTTCGCGCCCAAACAACGTTCACGGCTCGTGTCCATGATGGGAGAGTTGGCTTTGGGCATGGAAGCGATAGGCCCCTTGAATGGCCCGACGGTTTTGGGTCGAAAGTCTGCACGGGACCACCTAAACCGTGTGGAGCTGCACCTATCAAGCGCCAATGTGATCCGCGAGCAGATGCGTCTCAGGCACCTTGAAGACGCGCGAAAAGGGCGTTACTCTGTGGAGAGTGGTGTGACGTTCAATGAAATGGGAAACCTTCTCGAGGAGATAGGGGTCCGATTGGGCATCCTGTCTTCCAAGTATGAGGAGATTTTTATGGCTTCGTCACAGAAGCAGTAATCAGCGTATCGCTTGACTGAAGGTCGCGGTCTACAATGAACACCGAGAACCTCAAGGTGTCCCAGGCAGAGCTCAGGTAGTATCGGGGTTCCAGGTCGACGGTGATGGTCCCACGTTGCGCCTTATTCTGACCCGTTGGAGCGATCAAGGGCGCGCGATAAAAGAAGGGGACTTGGCCAAGTTCAGGGTCGAGTTCTACCAAGGTCCACTCGCCGTTGCGCCATTCTTGATAGTTGCAGAATACGTTGTGGTGATTGGGGCAACTGGGACAAAAAACACCTGTTGTGTCGGACTGCTCGAGGCCAAAATTGCCATCGCCATCTTCAAATCCGATGATCAAGGTGCCCGATTCACCATTGGTGAGCAATTCAATGGATGTCAGGTGTGGCTCGGGAGGAAGAGACACCGGCGTTTCACATCCCGAATTCACCAAGAACAACGCTGCCATGGCCATGGTGCATTGCACTGAACTCCTGCTTGTGAACCTCTTGCCCATGGTGGGAAATTAAGCCGCATTTTGCAGCCCATGCCACCAGATGGATCTCCTTTGGAAGATGTTGTGATGCCCAGCGGCTCTGCAGAGGGTGTAGCCTTGTGGCACGCGGTCGCAGATTTTATCGCTGGAAGTACTGGTGATGCCCAAAATGAAGCCTTCAATAATTTGGCTTTGAGGGTGTTTCGCTTTCAATACCAAGGCTGTTCGCTATACCGTACTTGGTGCGGACACTTGGGCTGGTCGCCATTGGACGTCACCTCTCTGAGCCGGTGGCAGGACATTCCCGCGATGCCGGTGGAGGCGTTTCGCTGGGGGCATGTTCATTCGGAAGGCCTTATCGAAAACCGCCCTCCTCTGGTGTTTCGTACGAGTGGCACGACAGGGGCTGACCGGGGAACCCATCGTGTTTTGACCCCCGAGCTGTATCGGATGTCAGCGACAGTTGGATTTGCGCAGCGATTTGGTCCGCCCAGTGATCATGGGGCGGTTGTTTTGGGACTTTTGCCAGGATACCTCGAAAGGCCGGACAGCAGTTTGGTGCACATGGTAGAAATGTTGCGCGCCGCAGGATGGATAGAGGACAATGGACGGCCTTCCGATGGGTTTTTTCTGAACGATGTTGGTGCGCTGTTCGATGCGATCGATGCGCTGCGCGAAGCGGGTCGAACAGTGGTGTTGATTGGCGTGACTTGGGCCTTGGTCGATGCTTCAGAGGCTTGGAAAGCCTCCGGACGAGCGCCGCTCACGGAAGGAGTGCACATAGCCGTTACTGGGGGCATGAAAGGGCGCCGAGAGGAGTGGGTTGCGGAACGCGTGCGGCGTGCATTGCAATCCGGTTTTGGGTGCACAGAAGTGGCCGGTGAATACGGGATGACAGAGCTTCTCAGTCAGGCCTGGTCACTGAAGGAGGGGGTGTACCAGATACCGCCTTGGATGAGGGTGCGCATCCGGCGAACTGACGATCCGTTGTCCATCAATGTTTCCGGATCAACAGGTGGAGTCGACGTCATTGACCTGGCCAATTTATCAAGCTGCGCCTTTCTTTCAACGCAAGATTTGGCCAGACATCACGCAGCTGATATCACCGGTAATCAATCCTTTACATTGCTTGGGAGGTTTGATCGGTCCGAGGTCAGGGGCTGTAATCTGCTCGTGGATTGAGTCCATCCTTTGGCTACCATCAAGTCCGCACCTAGCTTCGCGCCACCATGGAATCCGTCATCGCCTTGCTGGGGTTCACACTGGCCGCCTATTCGGTGGTTGGAAACGACAGCATCCAGACGCTGGGCACTTTTTTGACGTCCAATGAAGACAAGCCATGGTGGTTGCTCTGGATTTTTGCAGGGGGCATCATGGCCATTGTAGTGACCATGGGGTACCTGGGGCTTGGAGAGTACCTCGGCGGCCGCGGGGGTGACCTGACCTTCGGAAAGTATGCCGGCTTGTTTCAGGACCCGGATAAACCCATTGACTTCCCGACCATCAGCATCTGGTACGTATTGCCTCCTTTGGCGCTCTTGGCCATTACTCGGTTGGGTATTCCAGTGAGCACCACTTTTTTGGTGCTGACCTTCTTTGCACCTAAAGCCCTTCCAAAGATGCTCGTCAAGAGCCTTGGTGGGTATGGCGTGGCGTTCCTTTTTGCCATCCTGGCATTTGTGGTTTTGAGTCGGATTACGGAACGCTATTTCCTCCGGCATCCTATGGAGAAAAACCGAGGAATCCTGCGCTCCAAAGGGTTTTGGACGGTCACCCAGTGGCTGGCGACCGGTTTTCTGTGGAGCCAGTGGTTGACGCAAGACCTCGTAAACATATTGGTTTACTTAGGTGACCCCGCCGAAGTGGCGCTGTGGAAGTTCTTGTTTGCCTTGACGGTGCTTGTGGGCATGCTGGGTTACATCTTCTACCAACGCGGAGGAGAGATTCAAAAGATTGTTCGGGTGAAGACCAATACGGCGGACATACGGTCAGCCACCTTTATTGACCTCTTCTATGGTTTGGTTTTGCTGACCTTCAAGTTCGATACATTCGGAATTGGCGCCAAAGTGCCCATGAGCACGACATGGGTATTCTTAGGGATGCTGGCAGGCCGAGAAGTGGCCTTGCGACTGCGCTTGAATGAACTCGACAGCACAAAGGTTTGGCCCATGGTGTTGGGCGACCTTGGGAAAGCCACATTGGGCCTCGTGATCAGCGTTCTGCTGGTGGTGTTCCTCTACTTGGTCGAGGGTCGTGAGTTGGCTGCCCTCTTCGGTTGATGTTGCTTCAGCCGACGGCCCTCACGAGGTAGTAATTCTTCTTTCCGCGTTGGAGCAACACAATGCCGCTTCCAATGCAGTCGTCCGTGCCGACCACTTTGTCTTGATCGACCTTATTGCGATTGACACTCACGGAATTCTCCTTGAGTGCTCTTCGGGCCTCACCACCGCTGGCGAGAAAGGGATCGTCTCCTCCTGAGAGCAGTTCAATGATGCTGATTCCAGCAGAGAGGGCATCGCGGGACACTTCGCGTTGCGGGACACCTTCAAATACACTCAGCAGTTCAGATTCGGGCAAAGCGCGCAAGTCGTCCTCCGTACTCTTGCCAAACAGCAAGGCGGTGGCTGCCAATGCAGTTTGCAGGTCTTCTTCTCCGTGAATGCGACGGGTCACATCGGCGGCCAATTCTTTCTGGAGCAGTCGTGCTCCAGGGTTTTCCGCGTGTGCCGCCTCCAATTCCTCAATCCGAGCCCGGTCCAAAAGGGTGAAAATCCGGATGTAGCGCGCTGCATCTTCATCAGCCGCATTGATCCAATACTGGTAGAATTTGTACGCGCTCGTCCTTGCTTTGTCAATCCAGACATTGCCTCCCTCGCTTTTTCCGAATTTGGTGCCGTCTGACTTTGTGATCAGCGGCGCTGTGAGTGCGAAAGCATGTCCTTGGCCTTTGCGACGGATGAGCTCAGTTCCGGTGGTCATGTTGCCCCATTGGTCGCTGCCTCCCATTTGAAGCATGCAGCCCATCTCTTTCCAGAGGTGGTAGAAGTCGTAACCCTGCACCAGTTGATAGCTGAACTCTGTGAAGCTCATGCCGCTATCCAGTCGGTTCTTCACGGAGTCTTTGGCCATCATGTAATTGACAGTGATGTGCTTGCCAACGTCTCGGATAAAGTCCAAAAAGCTCAGGTCCTTAAACCAGTCAAAGTTGTTGACCACCCTTGCGGCTGAGGGACCTTCAAAGTCCAAAAAGCGCTCCAGTTGGGCGCGTTGGCAAGACAAATTGTGCTGCAACGTCTCAACATCCAAGAACTGCCGCTCTGCGGTTTTACCACTCGGGTCTCCGACCATTCCTGTGGCCCCACCCACGAGTGCGACAGGACGGTGTCCAGCGCGCTGCAGGTGAACCAACAGCATGACAGGCACCAGATTGCCGATGTGCAGCGAATCTGCAGTCGGGTCAAAACCCACATAGCCTGTTGTTTGCTCCTTGGCAAGTTGCTCCTCGAGACCAGGCATGGCGTCGTGCAGGAGCCCGCGCCACTTCAATTCGGCAATGAAATCCATAGAGCGCGAAAGATACACCGCCTGCCCGGCGGTTTAGGGATCCTCAGAGAACGGAGACAAGGTCTTCCATTTGCATGCTCCTGGATCCTTTGAGCAGAACCGTTCGTCCCATAAGGGGGTCAGATTGCAGGGCCTGCCTGAGGTCTTCGATTTGCTTGAAGGTCCGGTCCGCTGGAGCATGGGCTGCAAAATCGGCGCCCACTACCCAACATTCGATGCCGCATTCCCGGGCCACATTCCGCACGAGCTGATGTCCTTCAGCGGTGTGACCCCCCAGTTCTTTCATGTCTCCGAGAATGGCCAAAGGCTTGTCGTGTTGGCCTGCCGCAAAGGCTTTGAGGGTAGACTCCACCGAACTGGGGTTGGCATTGTAACAGTCTACAATGACCAAGTTTCGAGATGTGTTGACGGTTTCGCCCCTTTGGTCAACCGGCAAAAAGGCCAGCAATGCCGCGTTGATGTTGGCCGGCGAGGTGCCGAAAAATGTGCCCACAGCAATGGCGGCATTGATGTTGTCCAATTGGTGCGCGCCGTGCAGCCGGACTTCAAGTCCTGTAGCCCCGGTGTGCCAAGGTCCGGCGTTTTGTCCCGGTTCGAGCGTCCACTGAACAGCATCATCCACCCGGTCTCCCATCCGCCAAGCGAAGGGGGGACATGCTTTTGTGCCATAGAATACCTGCTCCAATCCGTCCAGCGTGGCCAAGGCCATCAAGTCTTGGTCCGCAGCATGCACCATTGCAGTTCCTGCCGATGCAGCCAACCATCGGTACAGCTCTTGCTTGCCCTTCTTGACCCCTTCAACCCCGCCAAAACCTTCTAGGTGGGCCAAGCCAACATTGGTGATCATGCCGTGTGTGGGCTCGGCAATGCGGCATAAGTCCGCGATTTCCCCTTGGTGGTTGGCCCCCATCTCTACCAAAGCAAATTCAGTATCGACAGGAATGGACAGCAGCGTGAGCGGCACGCCAATGTGGTTGTTCAAATTGCCATGCGTGGCGTGCACGTTCATGCTGGTGCCCAAAACGGCCTTGATGAGCTCCTTGGTGGTGGTTTTGCCATTGCTTCCAGTGAGGCCAAAAACGGGGGCTTTAAATCGCCTCCTGTGGGCCTGCGCCAATTCTTGGAGTGCGGTGAGCCCATCAGCGACATGAACGATGCCTTCTCCCGTCAAGGAGGAGTCATCAACAACGGCGGCAATGCAGCCTTGTGCGATGGCATCGTGGGCAAAGGTGTTGCCATCGAACCGTTCTCCCTTTAGAGCGATGTACAGCAATCCGGGCCCGCACTTTCTGGAGTCGGTAGTGACTCCCGAGGACCGGTCGAAGAGGGAAAGAAGTTGTTCTGCCGATGCGCCTTCCATAGATGGCAAGAAACAGCGAACCCCGCTTGATATGGAGGTCAAGCGGGGTTCGGAATCAACAATGGTTGGTGCTTACTTGTCGCCAGCCATAATATTCCCCCTAGGCGAACCGACGCGGGTCATCGCGCAGCGGAAACCAATGGTGGCCGAACTTTGGTCCTCTTCTAAGAAGCGACGGGTTCCTGGAATGATCCAATAGGCCCTGTCGTTCCAGCTTCCTCCCTTGTATACACGCACGTTGTCGTTGATCATAGACGTTGCACCGTAGTCGTAAACCAGGTCATTGCGGTCGCTGAGCTCTGTCTGGTCGAAGGTGATGGAACTTTCGAGGTCCCCATCGAGATAGTCAATGTTGTCTGCCACCTTATAGTTGCGGCGATCGAGGTTCTCTTCGAGGGTGACTTTGCGATAGCGCATTTCACCGGGCATACCCATGATGTTCTGGGTCCAAGCTTTGCGCAAGTCTGGCGCAGCAGGCGCCTCACTTTCCTCAATCAAGTCAAGGGCCTCATCCATCTTGGTCATGGCCTCTTCATCCCGCTTCACAACCAAGTCTTCGTTGGCGCTCTCAATCTTACTCTTGAGGTTGTCGATGAGGTTCTGTCCTTCGGTGGTCAATGAATTCCCAGCAGTTTCCTCATACTCCTCGATGTAAGACTCGATACTGGCAATGTCATATTCGACATAGTCCAACTTGTCCTTCACATTTCCTTCGCTGTCCAGCAACTTGGTAGAGAATACATTTCCCCTGAAAGGACGGAACTCTTGGGCGTCTTGAAGTGTACCAGGGCGATAGACATCCATGACCCACTCGCTGACGTTACCGGCCATGTTGTACAGTCCGTAGTCGTTGGGAGCATAAGAATATACAGGAGCTGTAATGTCAGCATTGTCATTCAATGCGCCGGCAACACCCATGTAGTCACCTCGTGCACGCACAAAGTTGGCGTTGATTTCACCGTAAAACTTACCACGGCTATCGTCGTTCCGGACATAGTGGCCATCCCATGGGTAGGTCCTGCGGCTCGTGATCAATTCCTCGCCGCTGTTACCAATGAGTGAAAGCGCTGCGTATTCCCACTCCGCCTCGGTAGGAAGGCGGTAGTCGGGAAGCAAGATGCCGTCTGACATGCCTACGTTGCGGTACCCAACTCCATTGGGGCGCAAGTCCTTGATGCCATCGGCTGCCTTCGCCGCCTCCTCATATTGGCCATCGAGGTAAGCTTCGGTACTAAAGAAACTGTCGTCTACCTGCCCGGTTGGGTTGTGCACAAGGAAACCTTCCCGGACCATGATTTGCTCATTGACGCGGTCGGTCCTCCACTTGCAGAACTCATTGGCCTGCAGCCACGAAACGCCCACGACGGGGTAGTCCCGGTATGCGGGGTGACGCAAGTAATAGTTGACGAAAGGCTCGTTGTATGCCCTGGGGTCCCTCCACACAAGGGTGTCAGGCTTGGCACGGTCTACGATTTCAGGAAAACCGTCGCCGTAAACACGGTCCAACCAAAACAGGTATTCGAGCCAGTAGTAGTTCGTGACCTCGACCTCATCCATGTAGAATGAGCTGACCGTGACCCGGCGTGGAATGTTGTCCCATGCACCAGTGAGGTCGTCTTCGACTTGTCCCATCGTGAAGGTTCCACCTTCTACGAAGACAAGGCCTGGACCGGTTTCTTGTCCGATGTAGGGCAGTTGCTGGAACCCGCCGTTTTCAGAGTCATTGTATGCCCAACCGGTGGCGCCGGAGGCGTTTCCTTGGCAGGACGACAGTAACGACGCCACAGCGAACGCTGTGATCGAGGTCAAGAGGATGAAATGGAGCTTTTGCATCGCTTTCT